>JADLBD010000185.1 GCA_020847975.1 Bryobacterales bacterium
CTATAGGAAATAACGGAAGGCCGGGGAACTTGGTTCCAGGGAATCCGCAACCCCTGGTTTAGGACGACCTACTTCCTTATTACCACGGAAACAGGGAGGAAGCAAACTGTTTCGCGCGATCTTCACCCAAACCGGTACGAAAATTGTGGCTTAGTACTCTTGGCCGGTAAGGGCCAGGTGGGCGCGCCGAGCAGGGAAGTACCGGTGTTGACGGTAATCGATTCATCGTAGGAACCTCCAGCCAAATGCGTAAGTCCACAGTGAAAGGCGCTACCGGGCGCGGTAAAGGGTCCAGGCCTCGAGGATGTCTTTCCCTTTGAAGCGGATGGTGCGGTCATCCAGCACCTCGGCTCCAGATCGCAGTTCGGCTCCCACCGGGAGCGAGTTGCGGGTGGTGTACTCGATTTGCAGGGTGACCGGCCCGGGAACGGTGTAAGGCTTGATGGAACCGATCCTGGCGACGCTGCGGCGGGCGGTTTCGCGGACAAGGTCACGCGCGGCGGGTGCGGACAGGCTGATACACGAATAACGCCCCAAGCCTTCCTTGACCACCGCCAGTTCGGCATCCGGCACGATCTCATGCAGTTCGTTGGCCGCTGCGCGGTCTCCGCTGAGCATGATGACCGGGGTGCCGAAATGGCCGGCCATGGCGGCAATGACGTCGATCTCCCCCACCGGTTTGCCGTTGAGCAGCATGTTCTGAATGCCGAGTGAGCTATAACTGTGCGCCATGATGCCGCCACGGATGTTGGCCTTGCTGTGCTGGCCGACGTAGGCGACGGCGGAGAAGCGGCGCTCCATCAGCATGGAGGGTCCCATTGCCCCCATCAGGAGCTTCGCCTTGGGATGGATGGTGAGGGTCGAGAGCGTCTGGCTGCCGTCGTGGCCGTCCCAGACGAGCACCTCGTCCGCCCCGCCGGCGAGGAAACCGTCGACGGCGGCGTTGATTTCGCCAGTGAGCAGTTGGCGCATTTCCTGATCTTTGGGGTCGGTTTGATCCTGACGGCACACCCCGCCCACGCCCTCGGCGTCCGTGATCAGGAAGACAGTTTTCTTCTGAGCCGCGAGGGACCAGGCCAGAAGAAACAGGGAAAGAAAGAGACGCATGATCCTCTATTCCTATCTCACAAAAATACCCACGGGAGCAACCCGATGGCTCACAATGAGAGTTCATGACTTCGACCGGACCTCCCGGGCGTAAACGCGAGAGCACGGCGCGACTCGCCTCGCTGGTGGCGGCGGGCATTCTGTTGAGCCGCATCATCGGCCTGATCCGCCTGCGCGTGTTCTCCCACTATTTCGGTCTCCGCTCGGATGCCGCTGACGCGTTCAACCAGGCTTTCCGTATCCCGAATTTTCTCCAGAACCTCTTCGGCGAAGGAGTGCTCTCGGCATCCTTCATCCCGGTGTATGCGCGGCTTCTGGCGGAGGGGGATGAGCGGGAGGCCGGCAAGGTGGCGGGAGCAATCGGCTCCATGCTGCTGCTGGCTGTCTCGGCGATTTGCCTCATCGGCGTCCTGATCACGCCGCTGCTGATTGACCTGATTGCGCCGGGCTTCACTGGAGCGAAACGCGAACTCACCATCCGGCTGGTCCGCGTGCTGTTCCCTGGCGCGGGAATGCTGGTGCTCTCCGCCTGGTGCCTCGGTATCCTCAATTCGCACCGCAAGCTGTTCCTGCCCTACGCCGCGCCCGTGGTGTGGAGCGGAACCATGATCGCCACAATGCTGTTGTTCGGTCCGCGCTCCACGCCCACGGATCTCGCGGTGACGCTGGCATGGGGCTCCGTGGCGGGCAGCCTGCTCCAGTTCGCCATCCAGGCGCCGGTTGTGTTGCGCCTGGCGCGGGGCCTTTATTTCCACCTGGACCGCAACTCCGCGCACGTCCGGGAAGTGGTGAAGAACTTCGGACCCGTGTTCGTCAGCCGCGGCGTGGTCCAGATCAGCGCCTATGTGGATGCGCTGCTCGCGAGCCTGCTGCCGACCGGAGCCGTGACGGGGCTCATGAATGCCCAGATCATTTATGTCCTGCCGGTGAGTTTGTTCGGAATGTCGGTGTCGGCGGCGGAACTGCCGGTGATGTCGAGCGCGACGGGGACCAGCGAAGAGATTGCGGCGGCGTTGCGGGCACGGCTTGAATCGGGACTGCGGCACATGGCGTTCTTCATTGTTCCTTCGGCGGCCGCGTTCCTGGCTTTCGGAGACCTGATTGCCGGCGGACTCTTGCAGACCGGGCGATTTACGCATCGCGATGCCGTCTACGTGTGGGGCATTCTCGCGGGCTCGTCGCTCGGGCTGCTGGCATCGACCATGGGCCGGCTGTATTCCTCTGCATATTACGCCTTGCGCGACACGCGTACGCCGCTTCGGTTCGCTGTCATCCGCGTGGCGCTGACTACCGTGCTCGGCTACATCTGTTCGAAGCCGCTCCCGCTGTGGCTGGGGATCGACCCGCTGTGGGGCGTCGCAGGGCTGACGGCTTCCGCAGGAGCAGCGGGCTGGATCGAATTCATTCTGCTGCGGAGAGAGATGCACCGCCGTGTAGGCGATGTCCCGTCGACTCTGCCCTTCGTGGCGAAATTATGGATGGTGGCGGCGCTTGCCGTGGCGGCCGGATCCGCCCTGCGCTTTGTTCCCTTGCCTGCATCCCCCATCGTGCGGGGTTTGGCGATTCTCATTCCTTATGGCTTCATCTATCTTGGGGTGAGCGCCACGTTCACCGAAGACGGCCGGCGGCTGCTCAGGAGATTCACGCGTCTGGTGCGTTAAGTCTGTTCCGTTCAGCGACGCGGCCGGCAGATCCGCACTACACTGAAAGCAGCGTCGAGATGCCACAACTATCCACAGGAATTCGCATCCCCGATCTGGCGAAGTACAAGGCCCAGGGCCGTAAGATCACCATGCTGACCGCCTATGACGCGAGTATGGCGAAACTGCTCGATGAAGCCGGAATTGATGTTCTGCTCGTGGGCGATTCGCTCGGAATGGTGATCATGGGGCACGACACCACCATCCCCGTCACCTTGGATGCCATATTGCACCACTCACGGGCTGTGGCGAAGGGAGCCACGCGAGCCGTGATCGTGGCCGACATGCCGTTTCTCACCTATCAGGTCAGCGTGGAGGACGCCCTGCGCAATGCCGGCCGGCTGATTCAGGAGGGAGGCGCGGCGGCGGTGAAAATTGAAGGCGGCGTTGCGGCCGCGCCGACCGTTCAGCGTCTGGTGGCCTCCGGCATTCCGGTGATGGGCCACGTGGGATTGACTCCACAATTTGTCCACGGCTTGGGTGGCTTTCGGGCAGTGGGGAAAACCGAGGATGAGGCGCAAGCTCTGATGAGGGACGCTAAGGCCCTCGAGGAAGCGGGGGCCTTCTCCCTCGTGCTGGAATGCATCCCCAGCCGCGTGGCGGAGGCAATTACCCGCGAATTGAGAGTCCCTACCATCGGCATCGGGTCCGGACCCGCCTGCGATGGCCAGGTGCTGGTGAGCTACGATGCGCTGGGGCTGTACCCCGGCTTCACTCCGAAGTTTGTGAAGCGGTACGCCGAACTCGGCGCGGAATTGACCACGGCGGTGAGAGCATATGCCGCCGATGTCCGGGAGGGCCGCTTTCCTGCGAGCGAGAAGACCGCGTCTCCCATGCCGGAACTGGTAGCCACGGTCCGTGGCATGCGCGAGCATCTGGTGAGAGTGCGGCGCGAGGGCCGATCGATCGGCCTTGTCCCCACCATGGGCGCCCTCCACGAAGGACACTGCGCGTTGATGGACCGTGCGCGGCGCGAGACAGATCATGTAGCCGTGAGCATTTTCGTGAATCCCACCCAGTTTGACCGTCCGGATGACTACCGCGCTTACACGATTGATCTCACCGCGGAT
This sequence comes from Bryobacterales bacterium, assembly GCA_020847975.1. Taxonomy (GTDB): domain Bacteria; phylum Acidobacteriota; class Terriglobia; order Bryobacterales; family Bryobacteraceae; genus CADEFT01. The sequence continues at coordinate 3,878 of JADLBD010000185.1, forward strand.
TTGGAAACGTGCCGGAAGCATGGGGTGGATGTCGTATTTGCCCCCTCCGCCGCCGAGATGTATCAGCCCGGTGCAAGAACATATGTGGAAGTGCCGGGCGTGTCGGATTTCCTCTGCGGGCAGTTCCGTCCGGGACACTTCCGCGGCGTGGCGACCGTGGTCGCCAAGTTGTTGAACATCGTCGCGCCGGACAGCGCTTACTTCGGAGAAAAAGATGCGCAGCAACTGGCGGTCATCGGGCAGATGGTGTCGGACTTGAACCTTCCGGTGAAGATAGTGCCGGTGGCCACCGTGAGAGAGGCGGACGGGTTGGCGTACAGTTCACGGAACCGCCGGCTGTCTCCCGAGGAACGGCGCATCGCTCCCATGGTGTATCGGTCCCTCGATGCGGCGCGCGAGTGCATCGCCCGCGGAGAGACGCGGGCGGCACAAGTGAAGGAGACCGCGTTACGGCAGCTTGCCGCCATGCCCGCGATTCGCGTGGAGTACCTCGAGGTGGTGGACGCGGGGACGATGCAGCCGGTGGCGGAAATCGCCGCGCCGGTGAGAATCGCGGCCGCGGTCTGGCTGGGCGCCACGCGGCTGATCGACAATGTGCTGTGCGAGCCGGCTGTAGTGGCGCTCGCTGCTTCCGCGACTCAACCCCACCGCATGAGGGAGTAGCAGGGACGCGTCAGCGGATCCTCGTAGTGATCCGGAGAGACCCGCATCGCATATCCGAGACGGCCCGTTCTGCTCGGCAGAAACTGGGCGCTGAAAGTCCATTGTGTGGCGGTTTCCGAGGATGGCGCAAGAGTCATAACCTGCGTGTCCTCGAGGTTTCCCTCGGCCCCGACACGGCCCACCAAGGCTTCCACCTTCACGTCCGAAGGGCGCAGCCCCGCAAGATCCACCACAGCCTCCAGCGTGAGCGGCTGGCCGCTGAGAACACGCATGTCGGTGCTGGTGCGGGCGGTGATGATACGCACGCGGTCCCAAACGCGCCGCACTTCGGCGTTCCAGCGCACCTTGCGCCGGGCGGCCTCAAATTCCTCCTTGCGAACATCCAGCCAGCCGCGGTGGGAAAGTTCGTACATCTGCAGGTCGTACTCCTGCACCATGCGCGCGCAATTGAACCGCGGGCTCAGGTTCGTGAGGCACAGCTTAACGCGGCGCATCCATTCCTCGGGATAGCCTTCATCGCGGCGGTCATAGTACATGGGAACTATTTCGGTCTCGAGCAGGGAGTAGATCGCCCCGGCGTGCATCTCGTCCTGATCATTGGAATACTCTTCGCGGTCCCCGATGGCCCAGCCGCCGGACGCCTCATAGCCTTCGTCGAACCAGCCGTCGAGGATGCTGAGATTGAGAACCCCGTTGAGCCCGGCTTTCATGCCGCTGGTGCCGCAGGCCTCTTCGCCGCGGCGCGGATTGTTGAGCCAGAGATCGACGCCCTGCACCAGCTCGCGCGCCACCTCGATACCGTAATCCTCCAGGAAAACGATACGTTTGGAAACCTCCGGATCGCGCGTCAACTGAAAGATCTCACGGATGAGCACCTTGCCGCCGTGGTCCTTCGGATGGGCCTTGCCGGCAAAGAGGATCTGCACCGGCATTTTCGGATTGGTGAGGATGCGCTTCAGCCGCTCCACGTCGCGGAAGAGCAGGGTGGCGCGCTTGTACGTGGCAAAGCGGCGCGCGAATCCGATGGTCAGGATATCCGGATCCAGCAATTCATGCGTGCGCTTCAGCTCCGCCGTGGACGCCTTCCTTGCCGTTGCCTGCGCCACCAGGCGCTCGCGGGCGAACTGCACCAGCAGGCGCTTGCGGCGCCTGCGGATGTCCCATAGTTCGGTGCTCGGAATCTCCTTCACCAGGTCCCATGTCCGCGGATCGGCAAAGCGGTCGCGCCAGTCCGGTTGCAGATATTGGTCATAAAGATTCGCGAGTTCGCCATTCAGCCAGGTGGGAAGATGAACTCCGTTGGTGACGTGGCTGATGGGAACTTCCCACGTGGGCAGGTCGGGGAAGAGGTCGGACCACATCTGCTGCGATACGGTCCGGTGCAGGGCGCTCACGGCGTTGCGGTAGCTCGAGGTCTTCAGGGCGCTGATCGCCATCGAGAACGGCTCGCCCGCATCGGCCACGTTGCGCTTGCCGAGAGCGAGAAGCTGGTCGAAACTGATTCCCGCTTCCTCGCAGTAGTCCTTGAAATACTGGTACATCAGCCCGCTGTCGAAGAGGTCGATGCCGGCCGGCACCGGCGTATGCGTGGTAAACACGTTGTTGCGCCGGCTGGCCTCGTGAGCCTCTTCGAAGGAGAGGGAATGTTCCATCATCAGGCGCCGGATGCGCTCGATGGCGAGAAAGGCCGAATGCCCTTCGTTCATGTGGAACGCCGTAGGCTCCAGGCCCACCGCTTTCAGCGCCCGGATGCCCCCGATGCCGAGCACAATCTCCTGCCGCATGCGCGTATGGATATCGCCCCCATACAGCATGTCCGTGATGTCTCTGTTGTCGGCAAGTTCATTCTCGGGAATGTTGGTGTCCAGCAGGTAAAGCTTCACCCGCCCCACATTCATGTGCCAAACCTTGATGTGCACCGGCCCGGAAGGCGTCCGGACCGTCACCTTGACTTCATTGCCCTCTTTGTCGAGAGTCGGAATGACCGGAAGCGTGTAGAAGTCGTTGTCCGGGTTGCGTTCCGTCTGCCATCCATCCGGATTGAGCCGCTGTTGCAGGTATCCTCTCTGGTACAACAGACCCACCCCGGCCAAAGGAATTTCCGCGTCGCTCGCTGCCTTGAGATGGTCGCCTGAGAGGATGCCGAGGCCGCCGGAATAAATGGGCATGCAATCGAGCAGCCCATATTCCATGGAAAAGTAGGCCACCAGTTTGTCGCTGACTTTCAGGCGGCTCATGTAGGTGTCGTGCAACTCGCAGGCAATGCGATAGACCGAAAGATATCGGGGATCGCGAGCCGCCCGCTCCAAAGTGCTTTGCGAGATGTGGCCGAGCATCAGAACCGGATTGTGCCCGCTGGAACGCCAGAGGGCGCCATCCAGTCGTCGAAAGACGGCGCGAATATGATGATCCCAGCTCCAGATCAGGTTGGTGGCCAACTCTGACAGACGGCTCAAGACAGGCGGCAGAGCGGGGAGGACAAGGAATTCCTTAGCTGGACGGATTTGGAACGACATGCGAGTTTGGCAAATCCTACGATACCAGAGAGGGACCGTCTGTGTTCCAACGATCGAGAAACTGTACTAAGACGTATGATTTAATCCCTCCTCTTTCGTCCACTTTCCCGTTTACTTCTTCCTCGACAGGCATACAATGAAGACATGAAATTGAGCGCACAGGAAGAGTATGGACTCCGGTGCTTGCTTCACATGGCTCGCTTGGAAGAAGGGCAGAGTCTGAGTATCCCGGAAATCAGCCGGGCCGAAGGACTGTCGGTGCCCAACGTAGCTAAGTTGATGCGGCTGCTCCGTTTAGGAGGATTGGTGGTATCCGTTCGAGGGCAATCCGGCGGCTACACGCTGGCGCGGTCTTCTGACCAGATTACCGTGGGAGCGGTGATGGAAGTGCTCGGCGGCAGGTTTTTCAGCGGCAAGTTCTGCGAACGCCACTCCGGCCTGGAGCGCATGTGCACCCACACCTCCGACTGCGCGATTCGCGTGCTTTGGGGGACCATCCAGGAAGTGCTGGATTCGGTTCTGAAGAAGATTACGCTTCGGGACTTGCTGTGTGGGGAAAGCGAAATGGCGAACCTCATCACCACGAATTCCAGCCGGCTGCTCCCGATGCTGCGGGAACGCGTGATGAGTGAGAGCGGTCCGGTGGCCTGAGAATTCAGCAGCTGTCGCTTTACCTGTTCCCATTCTCCGCGCATCCCTTTCGCCCTGCTATACTCCAAACCGGAAGCAATGTACGGGAAGGCGGTGAGATTCCGCCACTGCCCCGCAACTGTGAGCGGCATGTAGTTGGCGGCTTGGCCACTGAGGAACCTCGGGAAGGCCCGGCCAGCAAGCCAGCCGAAAGTCAGGAGACCGGTTGCTTTCGATGCGGGTTCGGCACGTTCCGAGGGAGAACGTTCGCGGAATGACAAGATCCATTTTCATTGGCGGAACCGGTTCCCACGCGGGAAAAAGCTGGATGACGGCCGCGGTGTGCCGCTGGCTGAAACGGCGCGGCGTGCGGGTGGCGCCCTTCAAAGCGCAAAACATGTCGTTGAACGCGTACCCCTGCCGGGAGGGGGGCGAAATCGGCCGCGCGCAGGCGGTGCAGGCAGAGGCGTGCGGGCTCGAGCCTTCGGCCGACATGAATCCGATTCTGCTCAAGCCGAATGCGGATACGATAAGCCAGGTGGTGGTGAACGGAAAGGTGTGGCGCGATCTCCCGGCGCGGGATTATTACACCCACTTCCCGTTTCTGCTGGAGCAGGCGCTGGCGGCGTTCCACCGTCTCGAGGCGCGCTATGAAGTCGTGGTGATGGAAGGGGCGGGCAGTGTCGCGGAGATCAACTTTCGCGAAGTGGACCTGGTGAATCTCGGCCTGGCGCGCCGGGTGGCCGCCAGGGCGCTGCTGGTGGCCGATATCGACCGGGGCGGAGTGTTCGCATCGGTGGTGGGGACATTCTGCGTTCTCGAACGCGAGGAGCGTGATGTCGTGCGGGCTTTCGCCATTAACCGCTTCCGCGGCGACGCGTCGCTCTTCGAAGGAGGTGTGCGGACACTCGAACAGAGGACGGGCCGGCGGTGCCTGGGCGTGTTTCCTTATCTCGATGGTGTGCGCATCGACGAGGAAGACAGCGTGGCCTTGGAGGCGATGCCGGCTCCGGCCGGGTACGGCCAGGACGTGGCGATTGTAAAGTTTCCCCTGATGTCGAACTTCACGGACTTTCAACTGCTGCCTGGAGCGCAGTGGATATCGCGTCCGCTGCCGCGGCGGTTCCGGACGGTAATTCTTCCGGGATCGAAGAATACGCTTTCGGATCTTCGATGGATGCGGCTGCGCGGCCTCGACCGGTGGGTAATGGAGCAGCATGCGCATGGGGCGCAAGTGATCGGGATATGCGGCGGGTATCAGATGATGGGCGGGCGCGTGGCGGACGGCGAGCGAGAAGCGGCGGGGCTCGGGTTGCTTCCCGTGCGGACGGAGATGTTGCCGGTGAAAACGACGCGCGTGGTGAATGCGCGTACGGCCTCGGGGCATGACTTTCGTGCCTACGAGATTCACATGGGGGTGACCGCGATGGAAGGGGCGCATGAGCCCTTCGCGTTTGCGGAAGGCGAGAGCGAAGGGATTCGCCATGGCCGTTGTGCCGGGACCTATTTGCACGGCGCGCTCGAGGATCCGGTGGTGCTCCAGGAATTGATAGGCGAGGGTGCGCCGCCCGCGGCGGATCGCCAAGCCGCTTACGACCGGCTGGCGGACTGGTTCGAACATCACGCCGATACCGCGCTGTTCGAGGAGCTTTTTCTGTGAGAGTGGCGGCTGGATTGTTCCTGGCGGCGAGTTTGTTCGCACAACAGCGGATCATCTCGACCACGCCGAGTATCACCGAAATTCTGTTCGCCCTCGGCTTGGGGCCGCGCGTAGTGGGAGTGACCACATTCTGCCGCTTTCCGGAAGAGGCGCGGCGTCTTCCGAAGATCGGGACATTCCTTGACCCGAGCATTGAGACGATTCTGGGCTTGCGCCCGGACCTGGTGATTGTGCAGAAGAATCCGGTACGGCTGACGGAGCGATTACGGGCCGTCGGACTGCGCGTGATCGAGGTGGATCCGGAGTCGATGGAAGGGGTGCACCAGACGATCGCGGAGATCGCGCGGACAGTGGGGATTGCCGGGAAGGGCCGGGAGTTGAGCGCGCGCATCCGGAGCGAACTCGATCAAGTGAGGCGCGTCGCCTCGAAGCTTCCCAAGAAACGGGTGGTATTCTTCGTCGGGCGTACGCCGGGGACGCTCGACGGGCTGATTGCCGCGGCGAAGGGTTCCTACCTCACGCAACTGCTCGCGGACGCCGGAGGCGAGAATATCTTCGAGGATTCCCCGACGGCGTACCCGAAGGTTTCGCTCGAGGACCTGCTGGCGCGGAATCCGGAGATCATCCTCGACATGGGGGACTCCACACACACAGGGGCGATCACGCAAGAGCACAAACGCGAAGTGATCCGGCTGTGGGACCGGTATCCGGCATTGAGCGCCGTGCGCAACCACCACGTCTACCCCGTTGCGGATGACCGCTTTGTGATTCCCGGGCCGCGAATGGTGGAGGCAGTACGGATTTTCGCCAGGCTTCTGCATCCGGAGGCGCGGTGGTGACAGGGCTTCTGGAGTTTCGCGAAACGGGGTTTGCCTACAACGGCGCGCGGGTGCTCGAAGGCGCAACCGCGGCGCTGGTTCCGGGCGAACTGGTGGCCATCGTAGGTCCCAATGGCGCCGGAAAATCGACGCTGCTCTCCGTGTGTGCCGGATTGCGGCCGTCCTATGAGGGCGCTTGCCTCTACGCGGGCAGGGAGGTCCGGGATTGGAGCCGCCGCGAGTTTGCGCGTGAGGTGGCCTTTGTGCCGCAATCGCTGCGAATGGAATTTCCGTTCACGTGCGAGCAGGTGGTGTTGATGGGAAGGGCGCCTTTTGGGGACGGATTGTTCGAGAAGGAGGAGGACTTTCGCGAGGCAGGCCGGGCAATGGAATTGACCGACTGCGCTGCGTTTCGGGAAAGAGATTTTCGCGCCCTGAGCGGCGGGGAGCGCCAGCGCGTCGTGCTTGCCTCCGCCCTCGCGCAATGCCCGCGCGTCCTGCTGCTCGACGAGCCGACGACGTTTCTTGATCTGAAGCACCAGTTGCTGATCTACGGTTTGCTGCGCGATTTGCGCAACCAGGGGTTGCTGGTGGTGACCGTGACGCATGATCTGAACCTCGCCGCCTCGTTCGCTGACCGCGTCCTCATTCTTCACCGCGGGCGTCAACGGGCCTGCGGCGCGGTGGACGAAGTGCTGACGCCCGCGGCCATCCGCGATATTTTCGAGGTGGAATGCACGATGATTTCTCAACCCGGCGGCGGCCAATGGATTGCCTATGGGCGGTAGCGCGCTGACGCCGGCGCGGTTTGCGCGGATTCTGGCCGTGTGTGGAGGCGCTTACCTCATGGTGCTGCTGGTGGCCCCATGGATCGGCTCGGCGCATGTGGATCCGCGGAAAGTGATGGCCGGCATTGCTCCGGATACACAGATCTTTTTTCAGGCGCGCCTGACGCGCGTGCTGCTCTCGGTGCTCGCCGGAGGGGCGCTGGCGACGGCTGGGGTGATCTTTCAGGCCCTGCTCCGCGACTCGCTCGCCGATCCCTACACGCTCGGCATCTCGAGCGGCGCCTCGCTGGGCGCGGTGCTGGCCATCTGCTTCGGCTGGCGTGATGCCGGACATCTGCCGGCCGTGTGGATCGCCGCGCTAATGGGCGCATCGGCGGCGCTGCTGATGGTGATCGGTCTGGCGTCCTATGGACGGCGAGTGTCCTCCTTCTCCTTGCTGATGAGCGGAGTCACGGTGAATACCATCGCGATTGCCGTGATTCTGCTGTTGCAGAGCGTGGCGACCTTCGGACAGTCATTCGCCATCAACCGCTGGCTGATGGGAAGTATCGAGTCCGTGGAATATTCCACCATTGCCGGCCTGGCGGTGATCGTGCTGCCGGTCCTGGTCTACGCCTGGCGTGGGGCACGCAGTTGGAACCTGATGGCGGCAGGCGAGGAGTGGGCTTCGACGCGGGGCGTGGCGGCGTCGCGGTTCATGTGGAGCGGTTTCCTCGCCGGGTCGCTGATTACCGGCACGGTGACGGTGATCACGGGGCCGGTCGGGTTTCTCGGGCTGATTGTGCCGCATGCGCTGCGCCTGTGGTTTGGTGCGGATCACCGGATTCTGTTGCCCGCGTCGTTTCTCCTGGGCGGGGCGTTCCTGGCCTGCTGCGACACGGTGGCGCGGACGGTGATGTCGCCCGTGGACATTCCAGTCGGTGTGATCACAGCGATGCTCGGCGGGCCGTTCTTCCTGTGGCTGTTGCGCAAACGGCAGAAGAGGTACTGGCTATGATCCTCGTGGGCGGGGGCAGCCGCAGCGGAAAAACCGGATTTGCGCTTGCCGCCGCTCGCAGGCGCGGAACAAGGCTGGCCTACGTGGCCACCGCGGAGTTGCTTGATGACGAGATGCGGCAGCGTGCGGAGGCGCATCGCAAAGAGCGCGGGAGCGGGTTTGCCACCTTCGAGGAACCGCGAGAGATTCGCGCCCTTCTTTCGCAACGAGGCGCAGAATTTGACGCCGTGGTGGTGGATTGCGTGACGTTGTGGATCAGCAACCTTCTGCATGCCGGGCGGGAGGATCTGCGGGCCGAGGGCGCCGCGCTGGCCGAGTCCGCGCTAGCGTGCGCGGCCGAAGTGATCCTGGTGACGAATGAAGTGGGATGCGGCATCGTTCCGGAAAACGATCTCGCCCGGCGGTTTCGTGACGAGGCGGGGTGGATGAACCAGACGCTGGCTGAGCGCGCCGCGGAGGTGTACTGGCTGGTCTTCGGCTGCGCGTTGAAGGTGAAGGGATGAGGCGGCTGCTGGGAGCGATTCAGTTTCTCACCATCATCCCGGTGCGCACGGCGGCGGCGCCTCCCGGAGAGGCGGCTCTGTTTTTTCCGCTGGTGGGCGCGGCGATCGGATGGCTGGGCGGCGAGTGGTTCTCGCTGCTGGAGCCGCGGTTGGGCGCGTCGCTTGCCGCGCTGCTGGTCCTGGGGCTGTGGGCTCTGCTCACCGGCGGCTTGCATGAGGACGGGCTGGCGGACATTTCCGACGCGCTACGGGCGCACCGCTCCCGGTCGAAGATGATGGGGATCCTGAAGGACAGCCGCATAGGCGCCTTCGGCGCGCTGGCGCTCATTGTCATTCTGGCGGTGCGCTGGCAGGCTATTGTGCGGCTGGGTCCGGCGCCGGCCGTCGAACTGGCGGCATGCCTGGCGGTATCGCGTGCCGCTCTGGTGGCGCAGGCGTATGTATCGCGTCCGCTGGGCGATGGGCTGGGGGCTGCGTTTGCCGTGCGGTTGTCCACTCCAACCGCGGTTGTGGCGCTGCTCGAGGGATTGGGCGCGGCGTTTCTTCCAGGCGTGCAGCAAGGGGTGGTGCTGCTATCCGGAGCCGTGTTCCTCACCTGGCTGCTGCATCGCTGGTTCGATGCCCGGCTCGGCGGAGTCAACGGAGATTGTCTGGGCGCGACGAGTTTGCTTGTCGAAACATTTTGTATGGTGCTTGTTTCATGCCGCAACTGTTTCTTGTAAGACACGCGGAGCCGGAACTGAAGGGCGCCCTGCTCGGCCGTCGCGATCCGGGCTTGAGCGCGGAAGGCCGGTTGGCGGCGCAGGCGGCGCTCGCGGGAATACACGCCGCCGTGGCGTACGTCAGTCCCTTGCGGCGGGCGCAGGAGACAGCGGCGTTTCTACCGCCCGGAATTCGCCGCATCACCCTCGACGCGCTGGCGGAGATCGGGCTTGGCGAATGGGAAGGCCTCGAGTGGCGCGAGGTGGAAGCCCGATGGCCGGATGTCGCAAGGCGTAAACTCGAACGGTGGTTCGACATCCCGGCGCCCGGCGGTGAGACGTGGCGGCAGGTGGCGGCGCGCGCGGCGTCGGCCATCGAACAGATTCGCTCCGGCCCGCTTCCGGCTGTTGTCGTCGCCCATCTCGGCATCAATTCCGCGCTCACCGCGCAGTTGACCGGGAGCGATCCCCAAATGTGCGTACAAGGCTATTGCGAGATCCTCACTTATGACATCTGAAGACACACAAAGGCGGCTCGATTCCTTGACGAAGCCTCCCGGCAGTCTGGGACGCCTGGAAGAGGTGCTGCTGCGTTACACCGGGATCCGCGGGCTGGAGCCGCCTCGGGAGTTGCGCGCGGCGGCGCTCATCTTCTGCGCCGATCATGGCGTGGTGGAAGAAGGCGTGAGCGCGTGGCCCTCCGAGGTGACGCGGCAAATGGTGCTCAATTTCGTGAGTGGCGGCGCTGCCATCAACGTACTCTGCCGGCACTACGGAATTGTCCCGCGCATCGTGGATATGGGCGTCCAGGGAACCGCGGTGGCCGGAGCCCTCGATCGCCGCATCGCGGAGGGCACCCGCAACTTCGCGCGCCAGCCCGCGATGACCGCGGCACAAGCCCGGCAGGCGATCGCCGTGGGGAGGCAATTGGCCATGGAAGCGGCCCGGGAATTCGACGTCGTGCTCTGCGGGGAGATGGGGATTGGAAATACCACCGCGGCCACTGCTTTGCTGTGCGCATACGCGGACTTGGACCCGGCCGAGGTTACAGGCGCCGGAGCCGGGTTGAATGAGGAAGGCGTGCGGCGCAAAGTCGAAGTGATCCGCAAGGCTCTGGCGTTCCATCCTTCCCGCGAGCGGATGGAGATTGCCGCCAATTTCGGCGGATTCGAGATTCTCGCAATCGCGGGAGCAATCGAAGGCGCGGTCGAGGCGCGGATTCCGGTGATCCTGGACGGGTTCATCAGCACGGCGGCGGCGCTGGTAGTGAATCCGGAGGCACGGTGGCCCGTGTTGTATTCGCACCGCTCGGCCGAGGCGGGGCACCGGCGGATGCTCGACTACCTCGGGGCGCGTCCGCTGCTTGATCTGGACATGCGCCTCGGGGAAGGCACGGGAGCCGCGCTTGCCGTGGGGATTCTTCAGGCCGCATGCCGCCTCTATCACGACATGGCGACCTTCGAGCAGGCGAGCGTTTCCGGAAAGACTGTTGCCTGCGCGCCGCGTCCGGACGAGGAGCGCGCATAGGAGCGAAAACCTCGCCGTATTGCCGTGCCACGTACACTGGAATCGATGCGCATCCGGTTCATCACAGCCACTCCCATGAACGTCGCCGCCGGCAGCGGTACGTTCGCCGGTATTGCCACGTTGATGAACGCCTTGCGCCGCGCCGGCGCCGAAATCGACCTGACCACGCCGTCGCTACGCCTGCCGGTCTTCACCATCGAGCGCCTGCTGTTCAACCGCCGTCTGCGTCCATCTCCAGCCGGCCTCACCGTTGGTTTCGACATGGACGGCTACACCCTGACCGGATCCGCCGGAATGCACATCGCCTCGATCAAGGGCGTCATCGCCGACGAGATGCGATTCGAGCGCGGCGCAACGCGGCTGACCATGTCCATCCAGGCTCGATGCGAACGGAAGCACGTTCGCTCGGCCGGCCTCGTTCTGGCCACCAGCCGCTATTCGGCAGAAAGAATCGCCGCGCTTTATGGCAAGCCGAGGCGGCTGGCCCTGCTGCCGGAACCGATCGATCTCGAGGCCTGGCAGAAGGCGCTCGACGCGGCTCCCGTGCTCCCGGCTTCGGGCGAATTTACGGTGCTATCGGTGGGCCGGTTCTTTCCCCGCAAGCGGACCAGTCTGCTGCTCGAAGCCGCCGCCATCCTGCGCCACCGCCTCCCCGGGTTACGCGTCCGTCTGGTGGGCGACGGGCCGGAAGGCGCTCGTCTCCGCGCGCTGCACCAGCGTCTGCGCCTCGGGGACCGCGTCGTTTTTCTGGGCCACATCGGTCAGGCGGCGCTGGCGGCCGAGTTCCGAAACTGCGACCTCTTCTGCCACCCCAGCCTCCAGGAGGGCTTCGGTATCGTGTTCCTGGAGGCCATGGCCGCCCGCAAACCGATTGTCGCCGCCCGCGCCGCCGCCGCGCCCGAGGTTGTTCCCCACGCCCGGTTCGCCGACCCGGACTCCGCCGCGTCGCTTGCCGCCGCCATCGAAGCCCTGGCCGCCGACCCCGGACTCCGCAGCCACATCGCCGCGCAGGGAGCGCAAATCGTGCGCCCGTACGAAGCCGCCGCCGTCGCCCGGTCGTTTCTGGAACTTGCCCGGGAGGCAGTATCCATACACCGCCGCACCGCCGGCGCCAACTTGCAAAAATAGAAGGATCCACCCCACGCGGAGCCGACCCCGCGAGGCTCGGCAAGGATCACAGGCGCTCTGCTCGCCAACGCCTGCCGGCGGTCGATTTGATCATTCTGACGGCGTGGGTGAAGATAGAGAGGAACTGGAAGATCGTAGCGCGGCAATCGATACGGTTTCCCAAATAACGGACACCCCGTATGCGAACAACGGCGAGTCGAGGTATCATGTACCGCATGACCCGCCGAAATTTGCTGGCTTCCGCTATTGCCGCACCATTTGTTATGAGTGCTGACACACCGAGTTACGTGAAACGGCCGTTCCGCTACGCGGACGTCGAGGCAAAAATTCGCCGGCGCGACTTTACCGGCATCTCTAAGGAGGACCTCCCGACGCCTTGCATGTTGGTCGACAAGGCGATGATGGAGAACAACCTCAAGCATATGTCGGACCACTGCAAGAAGACCGGGATCAACGTACGGTCTCATTGCAAGATCCACAAGTCCACCGACATCGCGAGGAAGCAGATGGCCCTGGGCTCCCTGGGAATCTGCTGCGCCACCATCGCCGAGGCGGAGTTGATGGTAGCGGCGGGAATCAAGGGCGCGCTGTACACGCGCGGCCCGGCTGGAAAGAACCAGATCTGGCGCGGCATCATGCTTCAGGCCAAAGAGCCCACGTTCATGATGGTGGCCGATGATCCCCTGACCGTGGACCTGCTCGACGAGGCGGCGGGCGTCGCCAAGACCAAGCCCACGGTTCTCATTGACCTCTATTCCGGGTTGACGCGCGCCGGCCACGCCACGGGCCAGCCCGGGTTGGAACTTGCCAAGCGCATTGACTCCAAGAAGAACCTCAAGTTCGGCGGCGTCATGGGCTACGCGGGCGGAGCTTCTCACACGCACGGCTGGGAAAAACGCCGCGCCAAGTCACACCACGACGTCGAGCCCGTAGTGGAGACCGCCATGATGTGCAAACGCGACGGGCTCAACGTTCCCATCATCACCGGCGGCAGCACCGGCACCTACAACATCGACAAGGAGATCGGCCTCACCGAACTCCAGGCCGGGTCGTATGTGTTCATGGACACGCTGTACATGGGCATCGGCGGCAAGGACCGTCCGGAGAAATACACGGACTGGGAGCCCGCCCTCACCGTTCTCACCACCGTCACCAGCCAGAACCATCCGAACCAGGTCACCATCGACTGCGGCAACA
>JADLBD010000186.1 GCA_020847975.1 Bryobacterales bacterium
CGTGTTTCCCAACTGATGTTGGCGGTCTTGTAGACCATCTTGCCGGCTTCGGCGTAGACCTCCTGGCCGGCCTGGAGTTTGAGGCGGGCCACCTGGAGGTTGTCTCCGTGGATGGTGTATTCGAGGGGTTCGGCTACCGTGGCATAGGCGGGAGGGAACGCGGGAGGAGTCACCTCAGTGCCGGCCGCGCCGGAACCAATGGAATTGCCGCAATTGGGGCAGAAGCGGGAGGAATCGGCGACCTGATTGCCGCAGGAAGTGCAGAATGGCATGGGGATGGAGACTCTGGAATCCTATCTTACAATGTAGGCAAGGAGTTTCATGCGGTCGAGAAGTGTGCTCGCCTGCGTCTCCGCGGTCCTTTTGTGGACTCCACTCGAAGCGCGCCAGCCGATGCTGGTGTGCGGGACAGAGCGCGGAAACGCGAAAGAAGAGGTCTTCCTCCACAACCGGTCGATGGCGATGCGCGCGCGGATGGGCTTACGCGCGGCGGCAGGGCCGGTGGGAAAGGACATCGGCGATATCGCCGTGATGTACGATTCGGGGGGAGTCATCGCCCGGCGCAATCCGTTCAATCTTGCCTCGAAGGGTATTACGTTTACGCCATCGAATGAGTTCACGCAATATCGCTTCCAGGCTGCGGATTCAAACTATGACGAGACGGCGGCACAGAACGGTCCGCTGTTGAGCGGAATGGGCGACGACGACACGCGGCGAGTCGCGATTCCGTTCCTGTTTCCGTTTTACGGGAAGCGGTATTCGGAGATCTGGGTGAATTCGGACGGGAACGTGACCTTCAGCGAGGGAGATGCGCACCCGGCGACGAAGACCATCGGGCTGCTTGCGGGGGGACCGCCGCGCATTGCGCCGTTGTTCGATGACCTTGATCCAACGCACTCGTTGAAGGGCGTGAGTGTGCTGACAGAGGCGTCACGAGTGGTGGTGACGTGGCTGGAGATTCCGGAGTTCGGCGCGCGCTCGACGTTGACGTTTCAATTGCGGCTGTTTCCGGACGGGCATTTCGAGACCGCCTATCCGAATGCGGCGGCGGCGCGGGAAGCGGTGATCGGGATCTCGCCGGGGAGGGCCACGGGCGTTACGGAGTTGGTGAGTTTCAGCCAGGGGAACACGGCGTCGTTCTCTTCTACGGTGGCGGAGCGGTTTACCGTGGCGGACGCGCTGGATTCGGTGTTGCTGGCGCAGCGGTTTTTTCAGACGCACGAGGATTCCTATGATTACCTGGCGGTGTACAACACGGTGGGGATTGCGGCGCGGTCATTTGCGGTGGCGACGGAACTGACGGTGCGGAGCACGAACCGGGCAGGGTTTGGGGACACGGCGGTGGATGTGGGCTCGCTCTACGGGTCTGCGCGCCGGATGCAAGCCTTCCTGAACATGGGGCCGCTGTCGAACTATCCGCGGGACATGAATGCTCCGGTGACGTTGCGGGGCACGACGGGGGACACGCCGCTGACGATCCTGGCGCACGAAACGGGGCATTTGTTTCTGGCGCTGGCGAGCATTCGCGACCCGGCGGACGCGAGCCTGCGTCCGATGCTGGGGGCTGGGCTGGCGCACTGGAGTTTCAACTTCAACTCCGAGGCGTCATTTCTCGAAGGCAACCGCATTCAGGACAACGGGGAGAACGCCAAGCCGCGCTACATGACGGTTGCCACGGTGGAGCAGTATTCGCCGCTCGACCAGTACCTGATGGGTTTCCGGCCTCCCGAGCAGGTACATCCGGTGTTTCTGGTGCAGCGGACGGGTTTTGCCAACGAGAATCCACCGCAGAAGGGAGTCAGCTTCAACGGGGAGCGGCAGAACATCACGGTGGACGACATTATTATGGCGGAAGGACGGCGGTCTCCGGATTCCACGGTGGCGCAGCGGCGGTTCCGGATGGCGGTGATTCTGGTAGTGCCGGACGGCACGGAGCCATCGCAGGCGGATCTGGCCCAGGTTGACCAGTTGCGGGCAAATTTTGAAGGCTTCTATCAGAAGAGCGCATCCGATCTGGCATCGATGGAGACGACGCTCAAGAAGAATTTGCAGCTATCGGTGTGGCCGGCGGCGGGCATGGTGGCCGGCGGGGTACTGAATGCGCGGGTCGCGCTGGATCAGCCGGCGGCGGCGAATCTCACGGTGATGCTGAGGACCGGGACGGGCGCCGCATCGATGCCGGAGAGCGTCACGATTCCCGCGGGCTCCACGGAGGCGGCGTTTACGATTCGGGGCGTGCGGCCGGGAGTTGAGGAGATCACGGCGGAGGCGTCTGATTCGCGATATCTCGCCGATCATGCGCGCTTGCAGGTGGCCGGCGCATTGACGGACTTGAACCTGGCCATTGTGGGCGGCGACAAGCAGGTGGTAACAGCCCCCGGGGTTGCGCTGCCGGACCAGATCGCGGTGCGGGCCACGGACATAAATCTGATTCCTTATCCGGGGTTGACGATTCGCGCGGCGGTGGAGGCGGGCAGCGTAGAGCCGGCGAACGCGGTTACGGACGCGGACGGTATCGCACGGTTCCGGTGGACGCCCGGGGCGGCCGACGTTCTGGCAATGCGCGCGACGCTCGATGGCACGGCGAGCACGGTGACGGCGACGGCGCTCAGCCGTCCGGGCTTCCAGAGCACCTATGTGCTGAATGCGGCTTCCTACGCGCCGGGCATCACTCCGGGAGGGTTGGCGGTGATTTTCGGAGGAAGCCTGGGAGGAGGCTTGAGTGCTGAGGCAAAGGCGACGCCCTGGCCCGAAAAGCTGGCGGGAGTGCAGGTGATGATCGACGGAGAGGCGGCTGCGCTTTATTACGTGAGCGACGGGCAGATCAATTTCCGCGTACCTCCGGCGATTGCAGGGGATTCGGCGGACGTGGTTGTGAGCACGCCGTTGGGTATATCGCCGGCGGTGCGGGTGCCGGTGGTGGTGAACTCGCCTGGGCTGTTCTTCAATCAGGCGACGGGTGAGGCCGCGGTACGAGTGGCGGGGACCGGGCTGCTCACGTCCGAGCGGCCGGCGGCGGCGGGGGAGTACCTGGAAATCTACGGAACGGGTCTGGGGCCGGTGGAGTTTTCACCGGCAACTGAATTGTATGAGACGGTGCGGAAGGTGGTGATCACGGTGGGCGGCGTGGAGGCTCGTGTGCTATTCAGCGGCCAGGCGCCGGGTGTGCCGGGGCTGTACCAGATCAATGCACAAGTGCCGGACGGAGCCCCGCGGGGCGTGGTGAAACTGCGGATCGAAATGGACGGGGCGGCGAGCAACGAGGCCGGCGTCACGCTGCGCTGATTTCCTTCCGGGGCGGCACGACATTCTTATGAATTAGAGCTACCTTTGTAGGTGCTATGGCTGAGAAATCTTTGCGCGAAATCAATCTTACTGCGCTCGTCTCCGGCCGCAGTTACTTTCCATCTCCCGACCGTTGGGAAGACGAAGTGATTTATTTCCTGATGGTGGACCGGTTTTCCGACGGAAAGGAAAATCTCTATCGTGACAACCAGGGGAACCTGGCGAGTTCCGGCAGCACGCCGCCGTTTGCGTCCGCGGACAACGGCAATGCGGTAACGACGGCGGCGGATGCCGCGGCATGGCGCGACGCAGGCACAGTGTTCACGGGTGGCACGCTGAAAGGAATCGAATCGAAGCTCGGCTACCTGCAACGGCTCGGGGTGACGGCAGTGTGGCTGAGCCCTATCTTCAAGCAGGTGAACGCCGACAATTCATATCACGGCTACGGCATCCAGCATTTTCTCGATGTGGACCCGCACTTCGGCACGAGGGATGATTTGCGGAATCTGGTGTCTTCCGCGCACAAGATGGGCCTGCGGGTGATCCTCGACATCATTCTGAATCACTCGGGGGATGTGTTCCGCTACAACAGCGGGGATCCGGCGTGGAACGGGGGCAAGTACGATGTGAAGGGTTTTCGGGACAGCTCCGGCGCGGCGTCCCTTCCATTCGGCGCCGTGGATCTCACCCAGCATCCGAAAGCATTTCCGGACGCGGCCATCTGGCCGGAGGAGTTTCAGAGCGAGGCAGCGTTTACGCGGGAAGGGTATATCAAGAACTTCGACTACTTTCCGGAGTACGCCGACGGCGATTTCTTCGGACTGAAAGACCTGCATCATGGGGAGCGGCGCATGAAGGATGGCGTGGACCAGGTGGATGACTATGTGGTCTCGCCTACCTTGCGGAGGCTTTCCGAGGCATACAAATTCTGGATTGCGTTCGCGGATATCGACGGGTTCCGGTTGGACACCGTCAAGCACATGGATCCGGGAGCGGCGCGGGTTTTCTCGTCGGTGATGCATGAATTCGCTCAGACGGTGGGCAAAGACAATTTCTACATCATCGGCGAGATTACGGGAGGACGGGAGTTCGCTTTCGACCGGTTGGAGGTGACCGGATTGGACGCCGCGCTGGGGATATCGGATGAACGGGCCAAGATGGCGGCTTTCGTCAAGGGGGACTCGGGTCCGGAGGAGTATTTCGACCTGTTCCGCAACTCCCTGCTGGTGCACAAGGATTCGCATGTCTGGTTCCGGGATAAGGTGGTGACCTCGGTGGATGACCACGACCACGTGGATCAGGGCCGGCAAAAACATCGCTTCAGCGCTTTCGGATACTCGAAGATGGCGCTGCCGGTGATGGCGGTGAACGCATGCACGCTGGGGATCCCCTGCATTTATTACGGCACCGAGCAATTGTTTGACGGGGAAGGCGGGGGCGATGGGGCGGACCGCTATTTGCGGGAGTGCATGTTCGGGGGACCGTTCGGGGCTTTTCGCTCGCGCGGGCGGCACTTTTTTCTGGAAGATCAGGAGGTATTTCGGGAACTCGGCAAGATTCATGCGCTACGGCGCAAACTTCTGAGTCTGCGCCGGGGGCGGCAGTATCTGCGACAGATTTCGGGCAACGGGACTGATTTCGGCTTTCCGCAAAAGCTCGGCGGGAGGATGCGCTCGATCGTCGCCTGGTCGCGCATCTTCGACGAGAAGGAGGTGGTGTGCGCCATCAACACGGATCCGGACAATACCCGCAGCGCCCATGTGACGATCGACAACGGCCTGCATGCGAGCGGCGGGGCGCTGGCTTGCCTGTATTCGACTCATTCGGCCGAAATCGGGAACACGGTTGCCGTGGAGCCGTTGAATGGAAAGGCGGTGCTGCTGACGGTGCCTCCGGCGGGATTTGCCGTGTACGGTTGAGGGCGTGGTCTGGCGCTCAGGCCCTGGGATAGCCGGGCTTTGTTTTGACTTCGTTCAGTTGGAGAATGTGGCGCTCGGAGTGCCCGGCGATGAACAGGATCCACTGGTAGGCGTCGAGTTCCTTGTAGGCGGGGTGCGGAGCGGCGTGGGCGCGCAGATCGTCATTGGTGGTCCGCACGTATTCGATGGTGCGGTCGCGGCTGTCCTTGAAATGGCTGACGAGTTCCGCTTTGGTCTTCCAGCGGTGGGTGGGTTGCAGGCTTTCCGGCGCTTTGAACTTCCGGCTGCGGTCCACCACTGTCTTCATGACCAGTTCGTCGTTACCCTTGGTTTCGGCCAGCTTCGCGGGATCGGCCGGCGGTCCCGCGGCCGTTTTGCGCACTATGCCGAAGAGGTTATCTTCGCTGAGGGCGATGTGTTCGGCGACTTGCGCGATGGACCAAACATCGGGGGCCGGCTTCCACTCCCATTGGGCGGGGCTTACGTCCGCCACGGAGTCGAGGAACATCTTGCGAGTGGCGTGCAGGTAGCTCATGGCGCGGTCGCGCTCACCCTGTTCGAGGAGGCGTGCGCGCAGCAGGCCGGCCGCGGTGATTCCCAAAAACAGTCTTCGCTTCATGGCAGATTCCTTTCGAGCCAATCGAGCATCTCCTTCTGCTTGTCGAACTTTCCCAGCGCTACTTCGAGGTTCGCATAGCGCACGCCGCGTTTGGCCATGAGGCGGCTGAGCGAGCCATCGTCCTCGCGCGGGGAGTTGTTTTGCAGCACTGCGTTGTAGGGGGACCGGGCGAGGATTCGGAAGTCGGACGGATCAGTGGCGAGGAAGAATTCATGCGGGTTGCGGGCGTCACGAAGCGAGACCTGGCCGCTGATGGGGACTTCGGTTTGGACGGAGTAGCCATGGCTGTTGTTGTGCACGGCGACGATGAGGCCGCCGGGCGGCGGCATAAGGGCGCGGATGAGCTTTCCGCGGGTACGGTCGAGCGAATCGAGTTCCGTGTTGACTTGGGCAGGCGTCCATTTCGGGTTGAGCAGTTTCAGGTTGCGCGCGGCTCCTTCGCGCGAATACATGCGGTTGGGATCGAGCAAGCCGCCGCCGCGCAGCGGGACTTCGCGCTTGTGGCCAGTAACGAGGTGGGCGACTCCGGCATGCCATTTCATGTGGTCGCGCAACACTTCGCGCGCGGTCTCTTCATCGCCGTGGATCAGCAGGTAGCGGCGTTTGGAAGCACCCTTGCGGATCACTTCGAACTCCACTCCGGCGAGTTTCACGCGATGCCTGGGGCGGAAGGGCCATATCGACAGGAAGGCACGGCGCGAAAGGGGGCGGGGTCCAGGTTCCACGATGGTCTCTTCTCCTTGTATAGCACTCGGCCGGAAGGCCCTGTCGCGCGATACACTAAGGTACTCATGCGATCGATAGCCCTGGTAGCCCAACGTACTCTGGAAGAATACAGACTCCCGGACCCGCCTGATCCCGGTCCTGGCGAAGTGCTGGTGAAGTTGAAGACAGTGGGGATTTGCGGATCGGACATGCACTGGTATCTCGAAGGCGGGATCGGGCATACGCCGGCGGCGTACCCGCAAGTGTTGGGACACGAACCAGCGGGAGAGATTATCGCCGTTGGCAAAGGCGTTCACCATCGCAAGGCGGGCGACCGCGTGTCGATCGAGCCGTCGCTGACCTGCGGCCACTGCGAATTTTGCCTTCGCGGGCAGCACAACAACTGCATCCACTGCGTGTTTCTGGGCAGCCCGCAGGCTCCGGGGCTGTTTCGCGAATACGCGGTGGTGCCCGAGCACAACGCCGATCCGGTGCCGGAGGGCTTGAACTGGACGCAGGCCACTTTGATTGAACCGGTGGCGGTGATCGTGCACGTGATGGAACTGACGCCGGTGCATCTTGGGGACACGGTAGCGGTGATGGGCGCGGGACCAATCGGGATGCTGTGCGCCTCGATGGCGAAGCAGGCGGGAGCGGCACGCGTGTACATCTGCGACAAACTGCCGCACCGGTTGGAGTTGGCGCGCAAGATGGGCGCCGATGTTGTAGTGCCGGTGGGCGAGATGGAGCAGGCCGTGATGGACGAAACGCGCGGCCGCGGAGTGGACCTGGTGCTGGATGCCGCGGGCGCCCTGGAGACGGTCAATATGGGCATCCGCATCGCGCGGCTGAGCGGAAGATTCATGCTGATCGCCGTGCCGGTGGGCAGCGATCTTCCCCTCGACATACACACGGCGATGAGCAAAGAGCTGCTGATCCACACGCTGAAACGGTCAAACCATAAGGGGGCAGCGGCGGCGCAGTTGCTGGCTTCGGGCCGGGTCAGCGATGCATTGGTTACGCATACGCTTCCGTTCGAGCAGACGGCGCGCGGCTTTGAGCTACTGGCTGATTACGCGGACAATGTGGGGAAGGTGATTATCCAGGTAGCGTCATGAAGCATTTCCTCGGGTTTGATCTGGGCGCCGAAAGCGGGCGCGCGATGCTGGGGACACTGGCAGACGGCAAACTCGGGCTCGAGGAACTGCACCGTTTTCCCAATCAGCCGGTGCGCCTGCCGACGGGGCTTTACTGGGACACGCTGCGGCTGCTTCACGAGATGCGGCAGGGATTGTCGGCGGCGGCGCGGGAGCGCAAGGTGGCGCTCTCCGGCATTGGGGTGGACACGTGGGGAGTGGACATCGCGTTTCTCGGAAGGGATGGGGCGCTGGTGGACAATCCGCGCCACTACCGCGACGCCCGCAACAACGGACAGATGGAACGCACGTTCGCGATCGTGCCGCGCGAGGAGATCTTTGCCGAGACCGGACTGCAATTCATGCAGATCAATTCGCTGTTCCAGTGGCACGCGATGCGGGAGACGGACTCGCCGGCGCTCGATGTGGCGGATACGCTGCTGTTCATGCCGGACTTATTCAACTACTTCCTGACGGGTATCAAGCGCTGCGAGTTGACGATTGCCTCGACTTCGCAGTTCTACGATCCGGCGAAGAAATGTTTTGCGGTGGCGCTGCTGGAGCGGCTGGGGTTGAACCCGCGGATTCTTCCGCCGATCGTGAATCCGGGCGCGCTGCTCGGCCCGCTGAAGGACGAGGCGGGCACGCACAACATTCCCGTGTTTGCCGCCGCGGGACACGACACGGCGAGCGCGGTGGCGGCAGTGCCGGCGCAGGGGGAAACGGATTGGTGCTACATCAGTTCGGGGACGTGGTCATTGATGGGCGTGGAGACGCCGGAACCGGTGATCAACGAGCATTCCCTCGCGATGAACTTCACCAACGAGGTGGGTGTGGAGGGCCGCATCCGGCTGCTGAAGAACATTGCAGGGTTGTGGCTGTGGCAGGAGTGCCGCCGCGCCTGGGCGGAGGAAGGCGCGAACTACAACTATACGCAGATGACGCAGATGGCATTCGCGGCGCGGCCGTTCGCGGCGGTGATTCATCCTGACGCGTTCCTGCTGCCGGGCGATATGCCGGCCAAGATCGCGGCGCATTGCAAAGAGCACGGAGAGGCGCCCCCGGCGACGCATGGGGAGTACTGCCGGGCGATTCTGGAGAGCCTTGCGCTGCGCTACCGGCAGGTCTTAGAAAGCCTGGAGAGCCTGTTGGGGCGGACGCTCGAGCGGATTCACATCGTCGGCGGCGGCTCGCGGAATATGCTCTTGAACCAGTTTGTGGCCGACGCGACGGGACGCGTGGTGATTGCCGGGCCAAGCGAGGCGACGGCGGCGGGGAATATCCTGGTGCAGGCCATGGGCGCGGGATTGGTGAAGAACCTGGAGGAGATTCGCAGTGTGGTGGCGGCCTCGTTTCCGGTGACGGTGCTGGAGCCGAAGGATAAGGGGCCATGGGATGCCGCCTACGAACGGTTCGTGCGTGTGCATGCGGCGATGACGCGATAGGGCGCCGGTTTTATTGAGGGCGGGAAAACGGGTTCGCGTAGAACTGGATCAACGAGGCGCGAAGGGGAGTATCGGCGGCAAGGGTCCAGCAAAGTCTTCCGACCAGAACCAGGCTGATGACCAACTGCACGGCGCTTCCCGTGGCTTGGGCGACAGCCGCGCCCCAGACGCCGTGCTGGGGGACGAGTTCCCAGCAGGCGGCCGAGATGGCGGCAGAGACCGCGAGATGCATGGGGAGTTGGATGCGGAAACAGCGCGCCGAGGACAGGATGTATCCGGCGCAACTGGCGAGGTAAGTGAGCGCGCCGCTGATCATGAGCCAGAGAAGGGCTGCGGGGTCAGCCGTGTAGCGTGCGCCGTAGAGCAAGCCGACAATCTGATCGCCGCATAGAGCCGCGGCTGCAATGCCGGCCAACCCGAGCAGGGCGCCCAGGAGAGCAAGCCGCGCCGCCTGGCCGCAGAAACCGAGCAGATCGCGGCGGTCCCAGGCGCGGGTCATGGCGGGCCCCGAGGCCTGCCCGAGCGCAACCACCATGGTGTTGGCGGCGATGGTGAGATAGGCCATTGCCGAGAAGAGCCCGACTTCGCCTTCTGACTTGAAGTGCGCCAGCCAGTAGCGGGCCAGCATGGCGTTGAGGGAGACGAGCATCAGGATGAATCCGGGAGGCCCGGCCAGACAGACAAGGGAACGCAGGTGAGGCCAAGTGCCGGCGAAACGAGGCAACCGGGCGAGCGGGACCTGGCGCAAATCGTACAGCAGAAGGACGGCGGCAGAAGTAAAGGCAATCCCGACGGCAGCCCAGAGGACGGAGTGGGTGCACAGGAGGGATGCGACCAGCGCAGCCGTGGAGAGGACGCCCCTGGCAATGAGGGAGAGCGCCACGCGGTCCATGGCTTCCTTTCGCTGCAAGTGACCGTAAACAATGTCGCTGAGGGCATCCAGGCATCTCGAGGCGGCCACGCAGAGGATGACGAGTCTGGTTTCGCGGGTATAGTCTCCAGCCCACATCAGCCCGGCGATGAGCGCAAGCGCGGCGGCGGTGGTGAGGAGGCGCATGCCGAGGTAGTGCCCGAACTCGAAACGCTCGCCGAGATCGGTGACCAGCAGGGTGCGGAGATTGAGGCTGGCCAGGACGACGATGGGGGAGACGATGGCAAGGCCAAGGGAGTACTGGCCGACCATGGAGAGATCGCCAAGACGGGCGAGGAGGACAATGAGGCTCCATTGAGCGGCGCTGGAGACGCCGTTGCCGAGGAGGGCCCAGGTGAAGTTGGCGCGAAGCGGAAGGCGGTCCACAGGGAAGAGATCGGAGGGAGAGGGGGAGAAGAGGAGGGTGGGGTGAATGTAAACGTTTGTTTTACAAGGAGATACGCGGATGGTGCGATCTAGCGCGCCCGAGGACCAAGAACGCGCGCGGCGAGAATCCGGGCCCTCTTCGGTGTGTTATCCACGGCTCCGGACTCCAGAATCAATTCGCAATAAGGGAGATCTTCGAGCGAGGCGGCCCCCAGGGACTTGAGCAGTTCGGGCACGGATTGAGGATTGACGGCCACGTCACCGGCGGCTTCCATGGTTACCATGTTGATGCCGCTGATGAGGAGCACGGAGCCTTTCCCGCTGAGATTCGGCACCAGGGCCAGGCGTCCGTAGCCGAGTCCCTGTTCCCGGACGGCGGAGCGGACGAGGTACTCGGGTTGCTCGCCCGGACGGGGCTTGCGGTTGGCGAATCCGATTCCACGATCGCGAATATGGGGGAAGTTCAAATGGTCCTCGAAGAGGCCCACCCAGGGAGTGGAGTAGTCGTTGCCGAGGAGGATGGCGTCGCCTTCGACGAAACCGCGGGCGCTGATGTCGCGTGCGTGGCGAACCACAATGCTCCCGCCGGAAGCCGTGGCGCGCTGGATGGCGAGGACTGTATTCAGGTCCCCAAGGCGGGTGATCCGGTGCGATCGCAGGATGTTGGCGATGGAGGCGAGTTGGGGGGATTGGCCTGGGGGCGGCGCGAGGCGGGTGTAGTCCCAGGTGGCGTAGTCGTTCAGACTGAAGTCGCGCGGATTGAACAGGCCCCTGAGGAGCGGCATGGAGAAATCGGACACCACCACTGTCACGGGCCGCTTGGAGTGTTTGAGCAAAGCGCCGACAAGGCTGGGCTCCACGTTGGGCGCTATCGAAACAGGTGGCCGGCGGTTCCAGAACCAGAGATTGACTCCCAGGAAAACTGCGTTGAAGGCGAAGGCGGCGGCGAAGAGCCGCAGGAAAGTTCCAGACCAGCGTCTGGGTTTTTCGGGCGGCGGCACGGGCGGGGCGGAGGAGGGTTCCGGGACGGGATCGGGGATGCGGCGGGAGAAGACAGGCACGTAACCGCCCTTGGGAATGTCCACGATCCAGGGTTCGGACCGTCCTTCCGATTCGAAATACTCTTTGAGCTTGAGGCGGAGCTGCCTCGCGGCGCCGCGCACGACGCCGTCCTCGGAGGGAACGTAGTCCTCGGAACGGCCGAAGACGCGCCGGCCGATTTCGAATTCCGTTACTTCGGTGGAGTGGCCTTCGAGGAGATTGAGGCTGATATGGCGGAGCAGTTCGCGGAGGCGGGCGGTTTTGGAGAAGGTACGGCTCTGGCAGATGCGAAGAACGAGTTGCCAGCGGGGATCGCCGGCGAGGGTTTCCGCCTTTTCATACTCTCCCTCTAACCCTTTGTTAATTCGAGACTTAATCTCGTTTGACACATGTTTTAAACCAGATGAATCGAGTTTACCACATTGTCCGGGCGTGGTCATCTGCCCTAACATCCTGATACGCGAGTGCGCCATCGGCGCGCGAAAGGGAGGGTCATTCAGAATGCGGACAACGTTGTTTCTTCTGATTCTTGGCGCGGGGGCTGGCTGGGCTCAGACGCAGAACGCCCAGATTAACGGGATCATTTACGACCAGGTGGGCGCGGCTGTGCCGGATGCGACGGTGAGCGCCGTGAACACGGGCACACAAATTACCAGGACTGTTCACTCGACCACCACCGGCAATTACGTGATCTCGAATCTTGTTCCGGGACGGTACCGGGTTGAGGTGACGCAATCGGGATTTCAGAAATCGGTTTCCCAGGAGTTCAACCTCGACGTGAACCAGATCACCACACTCGATTTTCACCTCACCCTGGGGGCGGTGTCGCAAAGCGTGGAGGTGTCGGCGGAGGCTACGCAACTGGAGGCGTCGAACGCGCAATTGGGCACGGTGGTCACGCAGGAGAAGATTGTGGACCTGCCGCTGAATGCGCGAAACTTCACGCAGTTGCTGACGCTGTCTCCGGGCGCCACTCCGGTGAGCGTCGCCCAGAACAGCGGCGGGGCGCAGGTGCAGAGGGTGGGGACGTTCGTCTTTCCGGCGGTAAACGGGCAAAGCAACCGCAGCAATACGTTCACTCTGGACGGAGTCTATAATGACGCCCCGTGGATGAACACGTACGCGATCGCGCCGAATGTGGATGGGTTGGCGCAATTCAAGGTGCAGTCGCATAGCGACCAGGCGGAGTTCGGCGGAGTGACCGGGGGCGTGGTCAACATCGCTACCAAGAGCGGCACCAATCAATTTCACGGCAGCCTGTACGAGTTCCTGCGCAACGATGCGCTCGATGCTCGGGCGTTTTTCGCAGCGAAGAAGCCCACGCTGCGCCAGAACCAGTTCGGCGGCACTGTGGGCGGTCCGGTGATCAAGGATAAGACGTTCTTCTTCTTCACCTATGAGGGCTACCGGCAGGTGAATGCCTCCGCCTCGTTGTACCTTGTGCCCACGCCTGCCGAGTTGGGCGGCGATTTCAGCGCCATGAAGCGGGCGATCTACAATCCCTTCTCGACAAGGCCGGATCCCGCCAAGGCCGGCTCGTATCTCCGCGACCCGTTCGGGAACAACATCATCCCGGCTTCCCTGATCAACAAGTCCACCAGCGAGTGGGCGAAGACGATCATTCCCGCCCCGATCGACACGGGGAATCCGAGCTTTAACGGGAGGAACACGACTTCGCAGACCGCGCCGATGAACCAGTACAGCGTTCGCGTGGATCACAACTTCACGCCCTCGGATTTCCTTTGGAGCCGGTTCACGTGGGGAACGCAGAATCAGGAGAGCGCCGGCACGCTGCAAGGAACGCTGAACCAGATCGAGACGCCGGCGAGGAACTTTGGCGCCAGCTATACCCACGTCTTTGGGGCGAACACACTTCTGAACGGCCTGTTCGGTTACAGTTCGCTGACTCAGAACAATGTTCCCTTTCTCACGGCCAGGAATATGTTCGCCGAAGGGCTGTTTGCCGGTTTTCCAAAAAAGGACGGGCTGAACGCTCCGGGAATCGCCATGCCCAGCGCATTCGGGACGCAGGGGAGCCGCGTGGATTTCCTGGGCCCGCAGTCCGCCTACCAGATGCGAGGCGACCTCTCGCATGTGCGCGGGAACCACACGTTCAAGTTTGGCGGCCAGATTCTATGGGTTCCGTTCTTCGACGATACCTTTGACGGCAACCTGACGTTCAACGCCAGCCAGACAGCGGACTTGAACAATCCCGGCAACACGGGTTCCGATATCGCCTCGTTTGTGATGGGGGCGCTCGATGCCTGGGAGTATCGCGACCGGAAGTATGACTATCAAACGCAACTATGGAACTTCTATGCCGAGGATTCCTGGAAGGCCACCGATAAGCTGACGGTGAACCTGGGTCTGCGGTGGGACCTGCTGCGGAATTCCTCATTTCGGGTGAACTTCCCCTCGACATGGGACTTCGGGTCAGGGCAATTCATCGTGGGCGCGGCGGCGCCCCCGGCATGCAGCAACAGCCAGCCTGCGCCATGCCTGCCGGATCCGCAGAATGCCTATGTGAAGCAGCACGTGGTCTTCACGGGGCAGCCCAAGTTGCGAGACGACGATTACAAGATGTTCGGCCCACGGGTGGGCCTTGCCTACCGTTTGCGGCCCACGCTCGTGGTGAGGAGTTCCTTCGGGGTGTTTTATGACTTGCAGGCAGGGGTGACGCAGCAGGCGCAGAACGCCAGCGGCGCGTGGCCGAACACGAACCTGCTGCGCGGCATCAATATCAATCGACCCATCGTTTCCGTACTGGCCAATGATCCATTCGGCGGCAAGGACCCCAGGATTCCGTCGGCGGACCCCAGTACGGCGCAGGCGTTTTTCTTTGATCCGCACTTCCGCAACCCGTACTCGCTTCAGTGGAACCTGGACATACAGAAGCAACTGGCCAACAACGTGACGCTGTCGACGGCGTACGTGGGAGCCAACAGCCTCCGGTTGCCCATCGGCGGCTTCTACAACACGGCGCTGACGCCCGGACCTGGGGCCGTACAGCCGAGGGCGCTATGGACGTACGCTCCGGCGAGCAACTACGATCGCAGCGTCGGCCGGGGCAATTACAACGGGCTCCAGGTGAAGCTGGAGCAGCGATTCACCAAAGGCTTGTCGTATCTGCTTGGGTACACGTGGAGCAAGTCGATCGACATCGCCTCGTCGGGGCAATTCGGAGTGGAGGGCTTCTCGCTCCAGAATCCGTATGTTCCGAACAATGACCGGTCGGTTTCGTCCTATGACATTCCGCATAACTTCTCTGCCGCCTTGATCTATGATCTTCCGTTCGGGAAGGGACAGCGCTGGGCTGCGGATGGCCCGGCCGCCAGGATTCTCGGCAACTGGCAGTTCAATGCGATTGTGCTGATTCGCAGCGGCCAGCCCTATACGCCGGCGATGGGTTTGGATGTGGCGAACATCGGCACGAACTCGACGCGCCCCAATCTCGTGGGGAATGCGGCAATGGCTAATCCGAAGCCCGAAGCCTGGTTCAATAAGGCAGCCTACGCATCCCCGGCTGTATATAACTTCGGGACAGCTGGAAGGAATCAACTGCGGACGGATGGCTACCAGAACTTTGACCTGTCGCTGTTTCGCCAGGATAGCCTCACGGAGCGGATGAAGCTCCAGTTCCGTGTCGAGATGTTCAATGCGTTCAACCAGCCGACCTTCGGCACGCCGCAAACCAACTTCACCAATTCGAGATTCGGCCAGGTCAGCTCCACGGTAAGCACGGCGCGGCAGATCCAGCTTGGGGTGAAGGTTCTATTCTAAGCACTAACCGTGCGGCATCGCGCCTTGAGCGCAGGGGCCGCACGTCCATGATTCGACGGAACATTGACGAATGTTCCCTGGAGAGGGAAGGAACAATTGATGCAGCGCCGGGAATTCCTACAGACCGCCGCGGCCGGTGGGCTTGCGGCCGCACAGGGGGGCAAGCCGAACTTTCTGTTTCTGATTGCGGATGATCTGACCTACAACGGGATCCACAGTCTGAACAACCACGAAATTCAGACGCCCCATCTTGACCGCCTGGCGCAAAGGGGCTGCACGTTCACCCACAGTTTTCATCAGGGATCCTGGTCGGGAGCTGTGTGTATCGCCAGCCGGACGATGCTGAACACCGGGCTCTCCTGCTTTCGCGCGCACAGGCTTTCGGAAGAGGCTGCGCTGTGGTCCCGAACGATGGGCGATGCCGGCTATGACACGCACATCGTAGGCAAGTGGCACTTGAGCCAGGCGAATCTGAAGCGGGCGTTCCAAACATTTGGTCCGGTGAGTCCTGGAATGTTCGAATCGGGCCCGGAGGCTTACAACCGGCCGAGTCCGGGCAACAGGTGGACGCCATGGGACCAATCTCTCAAAGGGCAGTGGCTGCACACCGCCAAATGGGAGAACGCGGGCAAGGATGAGATCAAGCATTCGGCCGAAATCTGGGCGGACTGCGCCTCGGATTACCTGCGGAGCCGGCGAAAACAGGCCAATCCGTTCTTCTTGTACGTGGGATTCAATTCGCCGCATGATCCCCGCCAGGCTCCGAAGGAGTACGTGGACCGTTATCCGAGGAACCGCATCGAGATCCCTGCGAACTATCTGCCGGAGCATCCATTCGACGAGGGCGACCACTACATCCGGGATGAAAAGCTGGCTCCGTTTCCGCGGACGAAGGAGGCAGTCCAGCTACATCGCTCGGAATACTACGCGCACACGACATACATGGATGCGCAGATTGGCCGGATTTTGGACGCGCTCGATGAATCGGGGCAGGCTGCGAACACCTACGTCATCTTCACGGCGGATCACGGGCTGGCGGTGGGGCAGCACGGATTGATGGGCAAACAGAACATGTATGACCACAGCATCCGGATGCCGATGGTTTATGCCGGTCCGGGGATTGCCGCCGGGAGACGGGTGGATGAACTGGTCTATCAGCACAGTACGTTCGCCACCACGTGCGAACTGGCGGGGGCGCCGGCGCCGAAGGCGGTGGAGTTTCCAAGCGTCGCGAGTCTCCTGCACGGCAAGGGCGGAGCGCCGCATGACGCGATTTTCTCCCGCTATCTCGATTACCAGCGCGCGGTGCGCACGAGGGAGCACAAGCTGATCGTCTATCCGAAAGCGGGGGTCACGCAGTTGTTCGACATGCAGGCTGACCCGTGGGAGATTCATAACCGCGCCGGGGATCGACGGTATGCGGCGGTGAAGAAAGAACTGCTGGAACGGCTGCACCGGTTTCAGCACGAGTTGGATGATCCGCTTCCCCCTGTGTCTTCAGCTTCAGCCTAGCGGGAACGCCCAAAACCACGTTTGCGCTTCTGGTTTCCAGGCTTGTCTTCCTCGAGTTGATCAAAGCGCACCTCGATCCCCTTGGCTTCCTCCCCTGGCTCGATGACCTGCAATCGCTGCGGACGGCATTGCTCGCCTTCCCCCTCGTAGCCGGCGTAAAGGAAGCGCAGCTCGGCGTGCAAGCCTGCGGGCTCCTGTTGGATCTCCTTTGGACGAAAGGCGGAGTCCAACTTGAGGGCGAGCGGGCCGGCGGGAATGCGCAGGGTGACGTCCTCTCCGGGCGCGTACTGAAGTCTGGAGGAAAGCACCTTCGCGCCGCTGAGAACCGCGCGGCCGAGAGTTCTGTTGAGTTGGCCAGCCTCCAGTAACCGGAGCGCTTCCTCGATAGCCGGCATGTCCTGTGCTTTGGGCTTCTTCTTCCACTGGTAACCGGCCGCGGTGCGGAT
The DNA here is from genome assembly GCA_020847975.1 of Bryobacterales bacterium. Classification (GTDB taxonomy): domain Bacteria; phylum Acidobacteriota; class Terriglobia; order Bryobacterales; family Bryobacteraceae; genus CADEFT01. The sequence continues at coordinate 17,186 of JADLBD010000186.1, forward strand.
TATTTCGCACTTCTTTCCGGAGCGTTCGAGTTTGTATTTCGTCCACTCTTCGGATCTCCAGACTTCCAATTTCCAGAGCACGGGAAACGCGTCCCCATGGTGAATCTGAAGAGTGCCGCGGCCATGAATGGGGATGAGGGCGCGAAAGCGATCTCTCCCGCCCAGCGCCGTCAGCATGCGTTCGAAGAACGCGGTTCCGGTCCGTTCGAGTGCTGCCGGCGAGGGCTGGAAACGGAAAGCAACCCTGGTTTCGGCGTCTGCTTGAATGGCCGCGGTCTGCTCGGCGGGGTCGGCGGTGTAATCTTCTCTCATTGCGGCCACGGAGACCGTGCCTTCGTCGAGGGTGATGGGGGACAAAGCGCCGGCGCGGGTCGAGCCGGAAGGCTTCCCATTGACGCGCACGTCGCAATCGACCGGTTCGCAGGTGATGAGCAACCGCCCTTCCTTTTTCCTCACCACCACCGGCGCCGGCACGCGCGCGTTGCGGATAGCATCGAGAAGGCGGGGTGATGCTCCGGCGGTCACGAGGTTCGCGATGTCGGCCGAGGTTGGGCGCAGCGCAAGCCCGTGCATCTCCACTTCCTTGATGACCATCTCCTGAGGGATGGCCTCTTTGCCGAAGTGGTGGAGCACGCGCAGGATGCCTTCCACCGTAATGTGCACTCCGGGGGTTGCGGAGACACTCTGATAGGCGGCGCCGCCCGAGGCGAGGCAGCACAGCAGAATGGACAGCCAACCGGTCAGGCGAAACAGAAGCCCTCCCTCTTTCCAGCGCTTACTTGCCCCAAAGCCCTTTGCGCTTCTTCGATACGTCAAAGTCCGTGTCCCGGACATCGGACGGATTCAGCTCCAAGGTGTCGAATTGCAGTTGCACGCCGCGCGGGCCGCCGCCCGGAAGAATCACCTGGGTGTCCTTCGGATAATGGCTTTTCCCTTTGTCGAGATAGTCGCTGAACAATACCTTGCGCCCGTTGTTGAGACCGGAGGATTCAACCCTGATCTCCTTGGGGCGGCTCGCGGAATCGAGGGTGATGACATAAGTGGCTGGACTCCCTTCGGCCCGCAGCACTTCGCTCTCACCCTCCTTGGGCTTCAACTGCGAGGCGACCATCTTGAATTCAGGCGCACGCAGCTTTTCCATGATCTTTGCGAATTCGTAATCCTGAAGCCAGACGAGCGCGTCTCCCAAATCCTGGGGCTCCTGCCCTTTCGGTTCCGGCTTCCAGCGGGGCGTATCGGTGAATCCGATTTCGTAGTTCTGGCTGGTCCGCTTTACGCTGAAGCGGGCTTTGTCGCCCTTGATGAGGATTTGAGCGCTCCATGGCGTAGTCCGGGTGGAGAATACATTGATGGCGCCAACTCCCTTGAGCGCGGAGGCGTTCTTCAGGCCTTCCGGCCCTCCCAGCGCGGCGAGCATCCGTTGAAACAGTTCGGCTCCGGCGCGCTCGAGCGAGGCGCGGCTGGGTTTGAGATGAAACTCGACTCGGGCCGGTTTGTCTTCGGCGATGACCACCGCCGCGCCGTTGCGGTCCGGTTCGAAGTCGTCCTTGCGCACGGCGATGCGGATCTCGCCTTCCTGCCACGTGCGCGAGAGTTCCCCATGGTTCGTGACGCCGATGTGGATGTCGTTGATGGAGACGCTGCAATCCACCGGTTGACAGATGACGGTCAACTGCCCTTCTTTCTTCTTCGGCGGCGGCGGAGGGGTTATTTCCTTTGGCTCGGCCGGCGCGGGCTTGTCGGCCTTATCGATGGCCGCGAGCAGAAAATCGGGGCCGCCGGCCTCTTTGATTGCCGTCAGATTCTCGGGCGTCGGGGCGAAGTCGAGGCCTTGTTTTTCGATGCGCTTGGCGAGGCCGATGATGGGGAAGCGGACAGGATCGCGCTTGGCCTTTGCCAGCCAGTCGAGGATGCTGCTCAAGGCAATGGGCTGTGAGAGGGCCTTCGGCGCCTGAGCCCGGGTGATGAACGTTACCGCCGGCAGAACGACCATCGCCAGGACGACAGTCTTCGCGGCCGCGGAGAACCATGAGAACTGTTTGCGTTCCCTCACTTGGACAACTCCTTCAGAGCGTTTTGAACGGTCGCTCTCCATGCTCTTGCCCGGTTCGGGTCAATGCTCGACATCTTGTTGGCGATCTCGAGCACTTTCTCCCACTCGCCATCCCGGTACAATTGGCGGGCAGTCTGCTCGAGTTGCTGGACTTGGAGCGCGCGCTGTACCGATGCCGGATCGGCCGCCAAATGACCGGCTTTCGTTTCCGAAGATTCGAGGGTCTCGATCTCTTTTCGCAAGGTGGCCGCTTCGACGGATTCCGTCGCGCCCGGGGCCGGGTTCGGGAGAGCGGCCTTTGCGCTTGCCAGGTCCGCCTTCCAATCCGCTTCGGGCTTTCCGGCGCTCTTCGCCTCATTCGCCAGCCCATAATAAAGCCGGGCGCGTTCGAGGGTTGCCTGATGAGCCTCCGGCGTTCCTGTGAAGCGCTCGGAAAATTGGGTGAGCTGCTGAATGAACCGGCGCCGGTCGCCTTCACTCGAGGTAATGGCGGGCCGGCTCAAGGCGAGCAGTTCCCATGCCGTGGGGGCATCCGGGCTGGTCCATTGGCCTAAGTCGGCGGTGCGCACATAACCGGGCTTGGACACGTCCTTCGCATTCACGTACTGGACGCGGACAAAGGGCTGCTCCCGGGAGCGCAAGCGTTCGAGAAGGTTGACCACAGTGCCTTGCGGCAGGCTGCGCATCGCCTTGCCGCCTTCGCCCTGCTGATCCAGCAGATCCGATCGGGAAGCCTGAACAACGGCGGCTCCGATTGCTTTCTCGACCGGCACCGGCCTGGTGAGCAGGAAGACTGCCGCGGCGCCGATGGCGAATACCGCCAATCCCAATGCAATGCCAATCGTCATCTGCTTCTGAATGCGGGTCATTTGAATGTGCGCCTTCGATTGACGTTATCCGGAAGCCGCCGCGCGCGGCAGCGTTATCGGCTCAAAATCGAGCATATCTCAGTCTTGCTTGTCATGCTATTAGAGAATGTCTATCTTTCTCTCTTCCATACAAGTAGTCAATCGGAGGAGGATAGAAATATGAAAAGTCCCCGTCGAGGCGCGCCGCGCCGCGTCTTCCTCCAACAGGCCGCCCTCGCCGGCGGCGCCGCCGCGTTGCCGGCGCAGACGACCGGCTCCACGGCGCCCACCGGGGCGGCTGCTCCGCCCGCTGCCGCCGCGCCGCGCATCCAGTTTCCCCGGGTGTTTTCAGGCCGCAAGCTGGCGATGATTGCGTTTCCGCTGGGTGGAGCCGGCGCCGGGAGCATCAGTCTCGGCGGACGCGGCCAGCTACGGGATTGGGAGATCTTCAATCGCCCGGACAAGGGCAACTCTCCGGCGTATGCGTTCCCGGCGATATGGGCGCAGGCGGGGAGTGGGAAGCCGGTGGTGCGGGTGCTCGAGAGCCGGATCCTTCCGCCCTATGAGGGAAGCTCAGGGTTGGGGTCACGGAACGCTCCGGGGCTGCCTCGCATCGCGGCCGCGACGTTTACCGGGGAGTACCCGTTGGCGGGTATCGATTTTCGCGATGCGCGGCTGCCGGTGAAGGTTACGCTGGAGGCCTTCAGCCCTTTTATCCCGCTGGATGCGGAGGAATCAGGCCTGCCGGCGGCGGTGCTGCGGTACCGGCTGCGTAACGCGACCAACCAGCAGGTGAAGGTTTCCATTGCCTGGTCCATCGAGAATCCAGCGGGGAGCCCGGAGCAGGCATCCGCGCGGGGGCCGGGGGCGGATACGCGAGTGAATGAGATCCGGGTGAACGGCAACCTCACCGGGTTAGTGATGCACAATCCGGGTCTTGGGAACGAAGATCCGCTGTTTGGTGATTTCACGCTGGCCGCTCTTGTGCCGGAGGGAACGAAAACGTCGATGCTTCGCGGGTGGCCGCAGGGGCGATGGTGGAACTCCCCAATGCTTTTCTGGGATGACTTCAGCGCGGATGGGGAGTTGGGGCCGGAACCGGAAGCACGCAATCAGGTCGGGGCACTGTGCCTCAGTTGCACACTGGGGCCGGGGAAAGAGACGGCCTTCCCGTTCCTGCTGGCCTGGCGTTTCCCGAACCGCACGCCGAAGCGCTGCGGATGGAGCGCTCCGAAGGGGGAGGCCGATACCGTCATCGGAAACCACTACTGCCAGCGCTTCGCCTCCTCCTGGGATGCGGCGGCGTATTTGGGGGCGCACCTGGAGAGGCTGGAGGAGACGACTCGCAAGTTCGTTTCCGCCCTGCGCGGCAGCACGCTGCCGCCTGCCATCAAGGAGGCCGCCTCGGCGAATTTGTCGACGCTGGCGACCACCACCTGTTTCCGTACGGCGGATGGGGAGTTTCACGGATTTGAGGGGGTGAATGATCACGCCGGGTGCTGTTTCGGCAACTGCACGCATGTATGGAATTACGAGACCGTCACCAACAGCCTGTTCCCCACGCTCGCGCGCTCGCTGCGCAAAGCTTCGTTCGGCTACTCGCTCGACGACGCCGGGGCCATCCATTTCCGGCAGTTGCTGCCCGACGGCAAGCAGCGCTCGGGCTTTGCGGCGGCCGATGGACAGATGGGGCAGATCATCAAAGTGTATGATGACTGGCGGCTTTCCGGGGATACGGCCTGGCTGCGCTCGCTCTGGCCGCGGGTGAAGAAGGCATTGGAATTCGCCTGGGTCCCCGGCGGGTGGGATGCGGACCGCGACGGGGTGCTCGAAGGCGCGCAGCACAACACCTACGACGTGGAATTCTACGGGCCCAATCCGCAATGCGGCATCTACTACCTGGGAGCTTTGCGCGCTGGAGAGGAAATGGCCCGCGAGGTGGGGGATACGGCATCGGCGGCTGAATACCGCCGCCTTTTTGAGCAGGGCAGCAAGTGGATTGACGGGAAGCTGTTCACGGGCGAGTATTACGTGCAGCAGATTCGCGGTGTTTCCCGGGGTCTCATCGCGCCGTCGCTGCTCAGCACCATGGGGTCGGAGAACACAGAGAAGCCCGCCTATCAGGTGGGGCAGGGCTGTCTGGTGGATCAACTGGTGGGGCAATACCTTGCAGAGACAGCCGGGCTGGGGCCGCTGGTGGACTCGCGTCATGTGCGCAGGACGCTCGAATCCATCTACCGCTACAACTACAAGCACAATCTTTACGATCACGACACGGTGCAGCGCACCTTCGCGCTTAACGATGAGCCGGCGCTGGTGATCTGTGACTATGCAAAGGCGGAACGGCCGAAGATTCCATTCCCCTATTACGGCGAGGTAATGACAGGTTTCGAGTATACAGCGGCGGTTCACATGCTGTATGCGGGGATGTATGCGCAGGGTGTGGAGTGCATCGGCAACATCCGCGCGCGATACGACGGGGAGCGGCGGAATCCGTGGGATGAAGCCGAATGCGGCCACCACTACGCACGAGCCATGGCGGCGTGGTCGGGGATTCTGGCGCTCAGCGGATTCCTATACCACGGGGCGCGGCGCACGCTCGCCATCTATCCGAACTCTCCCGCGCCTTTGTTCACATGCTTCTGGTCGACGGCGTCGGCGTGGGGGACGTTCACGATGGACCGGAGGACGCCCGAAACCCGCCTGACCCTGGCGCTCCTTTACGGACGGCTGCGACTGTTGGAGATCAGCTTTCCGGGGAAGGGAGGGCGTTCGAGCGCCGCGCTCAATGGGAATGCTTTAGCGCATGACTCCGCGCCGCGCGGGAAAGGCGTGTCCATCCGGATGAGGGAAGACATCGAATTGAAAGAAGGAGACAAGCTGTATCTGGCGTTGTGATAAGGAGAGCGCGGCGCTTAGCGGCAGGCATGCGTCCGGGCGGCGCCGGGGTATGGGTTCGACAGGGTAATTGCTTGAGGACCATAGATGGCCTTATCCGCCCCCTCGAGCACGAGCATGCGCTCTTCGTGGCTGAGCCGCGTGAAGCAGCGCTGGAATTCATCGGCGGAGAGTTGATTCCGCGTCAGCGCTTGTACGAGATAGTCCACCTGCCGTAAGTCGACCATTGGTACTCTCCTCTGCCAAATACTAACACTCGGGATAGAACCGGCAATTCCGCAGTTCTATCGAATGGGAGTTGGAAAAAGCCCTACTCCTATGAAGAAGTGTGCCTCATGTTCCCGCCTGCCCACCATCCCCATATCGGCCCATTCTTATGTGGTACTTGGAGTGTCAGTATTTTGGCGAAGGTACGTGGTACCACCTTAGGATTTCGGAGGTAGGCAGAGTCTGGGCAGGGCAGAGGGGGGTGGGAGCACCCCTCCACCGGATCTTTCGAAGGTTCACGCAGTGGCTGCTGCCGCTTCAAATGGTTCGTCCGCGCTGCCGCCGTAGATTCCGGGCACCTTGGCGCCCATGGGACGAAGATACGCCGAGAGTTGACCCCTATGATGGACGCTGTGCTTGATCATGAAGCTCAGATAGGCGACGTTTGGCAGTTTGATTACGCCGAAGAAGTCCACTTCGCGCGCGGCCAGATCCGGGGAGATGTTCTTTGCCTCTTCGAGGGCGGGTCCGAAATGGGCGTCATACCAGGCGACGACATCGGCCGAGGTCTGGATGCTCTCCGGGCGCTTGCTTTCCTCCATCGGGAAATTGCCGGCGGCGATGCCGTTGAGGAACCAGACTTCACTCGAGGCAATGTGCCAGGCAAGATCGAAGGCAGACATCGAGGTGGGGTGGGGTGAATAGCCGCCTTTGTCCGCCGGGACGGCAGCGATGACCTTGCGCGTGGTGGGCGCCTCCATGGCTGCGTCCTGGCAATAGACGTGAACCATCATTTGTGCCTGTTCGGGTGTCATTGACATGCTCCTTGGATGTGTGTGGAATTACGCCAGACAATACTTGAGACTAACCCGATTCGGGAGACGGCGCCAGTGAATTTAATGTTACACTAGCGGCGTTCCGTCATGAAGCTTTCTGAACTCCGACGACTCACTATCCGCAAGCAGATGCGCATCCGGTTTACCCTTTCCGGAGGGTCTGAATGCCTGATCAACGAACATGGGATCGCGCAGGCGCCGGGGTTACAATCGCCGCCGGATTTCAACCTGGAGCAGGAAGTCGCGCAAGCGGCTGCGTTTCGAATAGAGTACATGGGGGAAGAAGCCGCGAAGACGCGTTCGCGGGCGGCAACGGCGGCGGATCTGCAAAAGATGATTGCGTCGGTTACGCCTGGAGCGGCGGCGCCGGAGCATGAGGAGTAAGGGCAGGGCATCCTGGGCAACCACCCGTCTGATTAGGGTGTTTCGCTTAGTCTCAATTTCTTCAACATGATGGCTCCCCCAGAAACCATTCGAATTCCGCCCCGCGATCGGCTATCATAGGAACACCAGGAGAACTTTCAGCTGGCAAGCAAACAAGAACTGACGCTGCGCCCGATGACGCGGCGAAAGGAAAGACAATGGATAAGCTGGCGCAAAACATCCAGGAGGCATTCCTCAATAATGCCCGCAGGGACAAGACATTTCTCACCATCTATCTGATGAGTGGGGTGAAGCTGAGTGGC
>JADLBD010000187.1 GCA_020847975.1 Bryobacterales bacterium
AAGAAACTTCATTCAAGTCCAAGTCTATGACGCAGTTAAGCGAGGCAATTGCCCGCTACCACAAGATTCTCGAATCGGAGTCCTACCGGGATCTGGGGTGGGCGGAGGCGCTCCAGCAGCGAATGAACGAGTCCGGGCTGATTGTGTCGGCCCGGCCGGTTTGCCCGGTGCTCCGTCCTCATTTTCTCTCGGCGCGGCAATATGCGTCGCTCAGCAAGGCATCAGAGACGCTGATCACCTCGATTAACCGCATCAAACGAATGGCCTTGGACACTCCATCCCTCCAGGCACGGATGGAGTTGCTGCCGGGTGAGAAGATGCTGGCCGCGATCGATCCAGGGTACTCCTACCTGTCCGTGGCTTCACTCCTGGAGACCTACGTCAACAATGGAACGCTGCGCTTTATGGAGTGTGTTTCCGATGCTCCCATGGGACTGGCGTTTGGCGAAATTTTAGCGAATGTATTCCTGGAAGCCGCGCCAGTCAAGGAGTTCAAAAAGAAACACTCCCTGACCCGGCTCCCCGGCACAAAGGCTCTTCTGCAGGCGATGCTGAAGGCCTACAAGGATTTCGGAGGGAAAAAGCCGCCCAATATCGCCATTGTGGAGTTGAAGCAGCCTTTCCAGACCATGGAATCGGCCGAGTATCAGTTGTTGGCCGAGTCCTTCCGAAAGTTGGGGTATCCTTCCGAGGTCGTGAATCTGGATCAGATGGAGTACCGCAACGGCGCTTTGCGGCGCGGCGAATTCACGATCGACCTGGTGTACCGGTGTGTGAAAGTGCAGGAATTTCTGGTCCGTTACGACCTGACGCATCCCCTGGTGCGCGCGTACAAGGACCATGCCGTCTGCATGGTGAACAGTTTCCGGGCGGAGTTGGCGCGCAAGAAGGCCATTTTCGACCTCCTGACGGATGAAAGCATCACGCAGTCATTCCCGGCAGCGGAGCGAAAAGTGATCCGCGAATCCATTCCGTGGACGAGGGTGGTGGCAAGCACGTCGACGAGCTATCAGGACCGGCAGGTGGTCCTGGTGGATTTCATCCAGAAGAACCGGGAAACTCTGGTGCTGAAGCCGAACGACGAATCGGCCGACCAGCATGAGTACCGCGGATGGGAGACGGACGAATCGGGGTGGGACCGGGCGCTGCGCACTGCCCTTCGAAACCCTTACGTAGTGCAGTTCCGCACGGAGCCTTCGGTCGCGACATTCCCCGTCTATCAGTGGGGTTCGCTGGATATGAAGCGGTTGAGGGTGGACGTCCATCCGCACACGATGCTCGGCAAGGTACATGGATGCTCAAGCTGGATTTCGGCGGTGGAGTCGTCGCGATTCTCGACGCTGCAGGGCGTAGCGCCCACCTTTGTTCTGGGCTGACAGCCGCCCGCTCCGGGAAAGAAGGGGTGCGACACGCTTAGCGGTAGGGCGTGAAGACGGCAATGCGCGGCGGCGCCGAGCCGGCAAGTCAGATTCGCAACGAAGAGACGGGGATCATCCTCCAGTTCCAGAAGTTGAGGTGAGGCGCCCAATAGAGCAGGGCGAGAGGGCCAGTCCGGCGTTCTTTATTCCAGGTAGTCAAGAGCAGAGAGTGGTGGCAGCTTTGGAGATATTCGGGGCCGGCGACACGACCCCGTTCCGTCCTCCGGGGTGACACCGGCGGCCGGGTTCCACACCGCAGGGATAGCGCAAGTACACGAGCCTCGAATGGCCAGTGACAGGCAAATGAAGGCGGAAAGCAGGAACGAGGTCCTGCTTTCCCAGGTTAGGCGTTTGCGGGTTTGCTCTGCGCAGCCGCCGAGACCTTCCCTTTGCCGGCAGGACGGCCGACCTTCTTCATTTCCGATAGCCAGGCGGGCGGGCGGCCGCGCCGCTTTCCACGACCCCGAGCGAGGCGTTCCAGGCTGAGGATCGCTTCTTCGATCTGTTCGCGCTCCGCGCGCAACTCCTGCAACATTTTATTTACGTCCATTGCCACTCAAACCCCAAGTTCTGAAAAATTCGGTTTCCGTTCTGAAAACGGAACTAGACTACCGCAAGATCGATCGCAGCAATAGTAGTTTAAACAGATCCGCGGACGATTACAAGAGGTTTGTTCTGTTTTCAGAACAAGAGTTCGAGATTTGCCGGGCGGGAAGAGGAGGGGAACCAGGCCGGCCGGCTTCTATCTCTATCACACGCCTACGATTATACAAAAACTCGCCTTTTCCAGCGCGCATAAAAAGGCAAACCGGCCAGAATAATGCCGATGCCCATGAGGGACTCGCGTGGAGATGTCCGGAGCGTGGAGGCGAGCAGCGCGAAGGCGACAAGGACGAAAAGAACGGGGACAAAAGGATACCCCAATGTCCGATATGGCCGCTCCAGGTCAGGGCGCTTGCGGCGCAGAACAATTACCGACGCGGTCGCCATTCCGTACAGAATCCAACTGGAGAAGATGACGTAGGTGAACAACTGGTCATATCGGCCGCTTAGTACTAGAAGCGCGGACCAGGAACTGAGCGCGAGGATCGAGTTGGACGGGGTGAACCAGCGGGGGTGGACGACGCCGATGGAGCGGAAAAACAGGCCGTCGCGGGCCATGGCGTAAGGGACGCGGGCGCCGGTGAGAATGGAGCCGTTGAGGGCGGCAAAAATCGAGATCATGGCAGCCAGGCTCACGATTCCGGCGCCGGAAGCGCCCATGACCTTGCGCATCATCTCGGCGGCGACGCGGTCCGTGGCGCCCACCTGCCCGGAAGAGAGGACGTAGAAATAGGCGAGATTGGCGAGCAAATACACCAGAATCACGGCGGCAGTTCCCAATATGAGAGCCCGGGGAAGGTTCTTCTGGGGATTCTGGACCTCGCTCGAGACCATGGCGACGTTGTTCCACCCGTCGTAGGCCCATAGGGCGGCGACGAGGGCGGCGAAAAAGCCGCTGACGCCGCCAATCGCGGCGGTGGAGGTGGAAAAGTTCGAGAGATTTCCCTGGGGAGCAAGCAGGCCGATCACCACCACTCCGGCGATGAGGACAACCTTGACAATGGTGACCGCGACCTGGACATCCCCCCCGAAGCGAACGCCGAAATAATTGACGAGGGCGAGGAGCAGGATGACCGCCATGGCCAGAATCTGACCGTAGCTGACGTCCAGCGGCCCCCCATTGGCCCCGATGGGCAGGGGAATGACGAAGAACTTTCCCTCGAGTTTGGGGTAGAAGTTGGCGAGGTAGTAGAAAAACCCGGTTGCGAGCGTGGCTATGGAACCGCTCTTGGCCACCCACATCTGAGTCCACCCATAAATGAAAGCCCACATTGGTCCGTACGCCTCCCGCAGGTAGGCGTATTCGCCGCCGGCTTCCGGAAGGGCGGAAGCAAGTTCGGCGTAGGTCAGGGCGCCCGCGAGCGAAAGCAGGCCGCCGAAAATCCAGATGAGGAAGACCAGATGCGGGGAGCCGACAGCATTGATCATTGTCTTGGGAACGAGAAAGATCCCGCTTCCGATGACCGTGCCGACGACAATGGATGCTGCCGGCCACAGTCCGAGTGCGCGTTTCAGTTCAGCCACGAGAATTCTCCCTCGGCCACAGGAAACTGGCCGCAATCCCAACGAGAAATGTCATGGAAGTGCCGATCAAAACGTACCAGGTAAAGGCGATGGGCGTGCCGAACTTCACGTACAGAGTAGTAAGGAGTCCCGCCGACATGCCCACCATCGCTGCCATCTCCCCCACGCGGCGGGTGAGCAAGCCCAACAGAAACACGCCCAGCAGTCCACCGTAGACGATGGATGCGATCCCCAGTCCGGCTTCGAGGACGCTTCCCCAATGCCGCGCCAGAATCCCGACTCCCATCAGGACGGCGCCCCAGAGAATGGTCGTTCCCCGCGCGGCTTTCAGAAAGTGCGCTTCCGAACGCGCGGGGCGTAACGGCTTGTAGAAGTCCATGACCGTGGTGGAAGCGAGGGAGTTGAGGGCGGCGCTCAGGTTCGACATGGCGGCGGCGAGGATGGCGGCCATAATGAGTCCGGAAGCTCCATGAGGGAGTTGCTCCCAGATGAATCGCGGATAGATCTGGTCCGCGACCCGGGGCAAGGCGATGCCGTTGTCGCGGTAGTAGACAAAAAGCATGAGGCCGATGAGCAGAAAGAGGGTGAACTGGAAGAAAATGACCACCCAACTGGCAAAAAGGGCGGCGCGGCTTTGGTTTTCCGACCTGGCTGAGAGCAGACGCTGCACCATGAGTTGTTCGGTGCCGTGGCTGGCGGTGGTGAGGAATGCGCCGCCGAGGATGCCGGCCCAGAAACTGTACCCTCTGGTAAGAAATTCGCCGCTCCACTCGAAACGAAAATCGAATATGCGGAACTTGTCCAGCGGCCCGGCCACTTCGGCAACATGGGGCCATCCTCCGGGAATGTGCTGGAGAATCACCGCAAAGCTCAACACAGCTCCGGCAATGTAGAGGAACATCTGGATGACGTCGGTCCAGATGACAGCCGTCATTCCGCCTTCAAACGTGTAGAACAGCGTCAGGAGCACGATCACGAGAATGGACAGGTTGTCGCCTGTGCCGAGGATGATGGACACGACGATGGAGATGGCGAAGACACGGACGCCCTCGGCAAGCGCGCGGAGAAGAAGAAAAGACCCGGCCGTGAGTTTGCGGATGTGCGGCCCGAAGCGGCGATCCATCAACTCATAAGCGGTGAACATTTCGCCGCGGAAGTACTGCGGCAGAAACAGAAGGGAGATGATGATGCGGGCCAGGAGATAGCCAAAGACGAGTTGGAGGAAGCCGAGATCGCCTTTGAAGGCCAGAGCGGGAGTGCCGATGACGGTGAGGGTGCTGGTTTCGGCGGAAACGATGGAAAAGCCGATAGCCCACCAGGGGGCGTTCCGCCCGCCGAGGAAGTAATCCTTGAGGCTCTTTTGCGTTTCGCGAAATCGGGCGCCGAACCAGGTGATGCCGATGAGGTAGAAGATGATCACCGCAAAGTCCAGATATCGCATGAGAATAGGGGATTCTAACACAGCGGAGACGGAGAGCTTCGGTTGGCGGCGCTCAGGCGCGGCAATCGCAATGCCTCTATGATGTATAGAGATGAGTGGCTTCCCTGCGGATTTACGCGCACGTAGTCTGGCCGCCCTGCGCGATGCAACCTTGGACGTACTGATTCTCGGCGGCGGGATCAACGGAGCGGGCATAGCCCGGGATTTAGGGATGCGGCGCCAGCAGTCTGGCGTGTCGTTGCAGGTGGGGCTGGTGGAGCGAAATCACTTCGCTTCGGGGACTTCCGGAAAGAATTCGCAGTTGATTCACGGTGGGTTGCGATATCTGAAGTACCTGAAGTTCGGATTAGTGAAAGAATCCCTGCATGAGCGGGCGGCGCTGCGATTTCTCGCGCCCCACCTTGTCGAACCGCTCGCCTTCCTTCTGCCGCTCTACAGCCGCATGGAAAAGATGAAGTACATGATGGGACTGCGCATGTATGACCAACTGGCTGGAGACACGAATATCTCCAGGCATCGCGAGGTGAGCAAGGCGGAGATCCACCAGGTGGAACCCTCGCTCGCCAAGGGCGGGTTGGTGGGCGGGGCGCTGTTTTATGACTGCATTGTGCATTCGGCGCGGTTCGTCCTGGAGAATCTGATGGACGCCGCGGCAAACGGTGTGCACATCGCCAACTACACCAACGCCGAACCGGTGGAGCGGCAGCCGGACGGATCGTGGCAGGTGAAGCTCAGGGACACACTGAGCGGAGACACCGTTGTAACGCGCGCGAAAAAGCTGGTGGACGCGACGGGCGCGTGGAGCAAGCCGGGCGCGGGGGCGCCGCGACTGGTCAGAGGATCGCACCTGATCCTGCCCCGGCTGACGGCCGAGGAGCATGCGATCGCTTATTTCGATGATGCCGGACGCATCGTGTTTCTGATCCCGTGGGGAAGCGAAAAGCAACTGACGTTGCTTGGTACCACGGACGTGGATCATGCCGGAGGCCCTGACGAGGCGCGGATCAGCCAGGAAGAGGTGGACTACCTGTTGGGGATCGCCAGAAAGTTGTACCCGAACGCCTCCATCAAGCCTTTCGCGGCGTTCAGTTCGCTGCGGCCGCTGATTGACGAAGGGGATTCCTCCGCGACGGCGGCCTCGAGAGAGCACCGCATCTTCAACAGCAAAGACGGAGTGCTGCGAATCCAAGGCGGGAAATATACGATTTACCGGCTGATGAGCCAGGAGGCCGTGAGCCTCATTCTGAAGGAAATCGCGCCCTGGCTGATGTCGCCGTCGAAGACTGCCGCGGAACCGCTGAACGGCAATACGGAGAAGGCGCTCTCGCGGTTGAAGGCGGATGCGCAGCGCATGGGAGAGGCGTATCATGTGGCTCCCGTGGACGTGGAACGGCTCATCCGGAATTACGGCATGCACACGCCGGATGTGCTGCCGATGGTTCCGCCGGAGGACCAGGGGCCCGTCAGGCGCCTGGAATGCGCGCGCATGGCGTACGCTGTGCAGCATGAAATGGCCTTGCGCCTGAAGGATGTTTTCTACGTGTCGACCTACCTGGGGTATGAACGCTGCTGGAACGCCGCGCTTCTGGCTCCTTATGCGAACCTCATGGGTTCCTGGCTTGGCTGGGATTCAGCCCGGCAGGCCGCGGAGGTGGACGAGGTGCTGGCGGTAACAGCTCTTCCCGGAGCCGGCCGGTAAATGAACCGTGCGGCGCGCTGGTGGTGGCTGCTGAAGCGCGCCTTTGTTGCCAGTTACGAAGACGGCTGCTTCGGGATCGCGAAAGGAGCCGCCTATTCGGCTCTACTTTCCTTCATTCCCGTGCTCACCGCGCTCGCGACAATCCTGGTGCAGGTGAACGCGCAAAAGGTTTCGTCGATGATCTCGCAGTTCCTGTTCATCGCCGTGCCGCCGGGATCGGAAGACCTGGTCCAATACAGTTTCACGATCCGGGGCGAGCGGCCGGTGCACCTGCTGGTGCTGGCGACACTGCTGTCCATTTGGGCGGCGAGCGGGCTGATGGCCACGCTGATGGAGGGATTTCAGGCAGCCTACCGATTGCCAAGCGGGCGTCCCTTCGTCCGGCAGCGGCTGGTGGCGATTCTCCTCGTGTTCATCGCGGCCGCGCCGGTAATCGCGGGCTCCTCGTTGTTAGTCCTGGGGGACCGTGTGGAGAAATGGTTTCTGGCCGCATTGGGAGTCCTGCCGGCGGGGGAGCAGTTGCGGGGCTGGGTCCTGGTGGTAGGAGTGGCCTCGCGGTATTTGGTGGCGCTGGGAGCAATCTCCGTGGCGACGGCGGGAATGTTCTACTTCGGACCCAACCGGCGCCAGCAGTGGAGATTCGTTTTGCCGGGGGCATTGTTGTCGACGGTGCTGTGGTTAGCCGTGACGATTTTGTTTGCCTGGTATGTGCGCAATATTGCGAATTACAACGTGATGTACGGAAGTATCGGCGCGGTGATTGCGCTGCTCGTATGGATGTACGTTCTGGCCGTGGTGGCGCTGCTCGGCTGTGAATACAACGCTGAGCGCGAGCGCCACCTCAGAATCGCCGGGGATTAAACTCATGGAGCGCCGCCCCCGGGTGATCCTAAGTGGCCTATGATGGTACCCATGTGGCTGCTTCTGCTCTTATCGCCCCTGCTCTGCGCACAATCTCCGGAGACGATCCAGGCGCCGTGGGAAGGCGTGCCGGAAGGATTTCGCAATCTACCCATCGGCCGGTTCCGGATACCGAAGAGCCTCGATCAATGGAAGCGCGACCGCGCAGGTGTAAAGGAGATTGTGGTGCGGTCTCTTGGGGATCTTCCGGCGCGTCCCTCGCCGGACCGGGTCCGCGTAGTGTCGAGCGAGCGCAAGGACGGATATACGCTGGAACAATTCGTCTTCCACAATGGCGTGGATACCGAGGTTCCGGGGTATATTGCGATTCCCCTGAACCGGCAAGGCAGACTGCCTGCCATCCTCACCATGCATGGCCACTCGAGCAGCAAGGAGAACATGTTCGGGATCCGGCCGACATCGCAGGATGTGGCGGCGCTGCTCACGGGGCACGGTTTCGTCGTTCTGGGAATCGACAATTACTTCAACGGCGAGCGAAAAGGTATGGGGCCGGCCGGGAGTCTCGAGACCATGGCGCGCAGTAACGACCAGGAGATGTCGCTGTTCAAGCTCAATCTTTGGCTGGGACGAACGCTGTGGGGCATGATGCTGCGTGATGAGCAGATTGCCTTGGATTATCTCGCTTCCAGGCCGGAGGTGGATCCGCGGCGGATCGGCGCTCAAGGCATGAGCATGGGGAGCACGCGCGCCTGGTGGCTGGCGGCGATCGACGACCGGATCCGCGCCGTGGTTGCCGTCGCCTGCTTCACCCGCTATGAAGACCTGATCGCGACACGCAATCTACGGGCGCACGGAATCTATTACTTCGTCCCGGGAATCCTCAAGCATTTCGACAGCGAAGGGATCATGGCCTTGCTGGCGCCGCGGCCGTTTCTTGCCCTCACCGGGGATAGCGATGCCGGTTCACCTCCCACCGGCATGAAGAAACTGGAACAGATTCTTGGGGAGGTGTACAAGGTGCACGGACACCCGGAGCGCTTTCAGAGTGTGATCTATCCGCACACCGGGCACGTCTACAATGACGACGAGAAGGATCGCATGGTGCGCTGGTTCGAAAAATACCTGAATCCATCAGGGGCGGAATGACGGCGGATTCGCTGTGTTGGCGAAGTCCGTTCCCGTAGCGAAGGCGAGATTCACGATCTTGGCCAATTTCTCGAAATTGATCTTTTCCACGGTGTCCGAAGGCTGGTGGTAGTCGGGATGAAACCCGGTGAACCACCACAAAGACGGAACATGCCGGAGCAGGAACGGGAAATGGTCGCTGCGCCGGAGAACATTGAAGGCGACATCGTGATCCCACTTGTGGTTGATTGCCAGGCCCACTTTCTGATCGGCATTTTCGACAGCCGCGCAGTACTGCGGGCTGAAGGTGCAGCCGATCAGGTTCAGTTCATTCGAGGTATCGGCGGCGATATCGACCAGCCCCTGGGTCTCCCCGGTTTGTGTTTCATTGCGTCCGACCATGTCGAAGTTGAGGACGGCGCGCGTTTGGGCGATGGGGATTACCGCCGAGGAGACGTAGTGGTAAGCGCCCAGGAGTCCGCGCTCTTCGGCGGCGAAGATGATGAAGAGTAGAGTACGCTTCGGACGCGGAGCAGACGCGAAGAGACGGGCCAGTTCGAGTACCGCGACAGATCCCGATGCGTTATCGTCGGCCCCGGGCATGAGCGTTTCACCGACACGGCCGTTGTGATCGTGATGGCCGGTGAAGAGAATGGCTTCATTCCTGAGTTGGGGATCGGATCCCTGGATCATGCCAATGACGTTGTAGCCTACGCCCCGCGTGCGCTGCCGGAAACGGATCTGAGCCTTCGCGGGAAGCGGAGCAATGGAGAGGGCGGCGGGAGCCGTTCCGGATTCGATCTTCGTCTGGATGCCCTTGGGGTCTGATTGGAGCAGTTCTTCTCCAATCTTTTCACTCACGGTGAAGATGGGGATGGCATCTTTCTCCTCGAGAATCTGTGGAGCAATCGAACTGTTCACGGTGGAAGTGCGGGGACGCCGGGCGGATATTTCCGCGTAGGTGGGATGGGTTCGTCCCGGGTCCGGCATCAGAAGCAGCGCCACCGCCCCATGACGGGCGGCATTGGTCATTTTGTAGTAGGAATGGGCATAGAGAGACAGCCCCGATCCGGCAAAGGGAGATTGCGGATCGGACTCGCGGGGCTCATGGTCGAAGACAAGCACCATCTTTCCCCTGACATCGAGTCCGGCATAGTCGTCATAACCGGCTTCGGGAGCCGTAATTCCGAAACCGGCGAATACGATGGGGGCGTTCAGCCGCACCGGTTTGTGAAACGATGCGCCGAGGGGGTATTTCTTCTCGCCAGCCGGCAGCCGGACATCGACCCATGTCTGTTCGCGATTGGTCCTGTATTCAATCAGCGGCACCCGCTGCTCGAAGCTGCCGCGAACGCCGGGAGCAACGCCGGCTGCTTTCATTTCCGCGGCAAGCCAGTCCGTAGCCGCCTGGTCTCCCTTGGTCAGGGATAGCCGCCCGTCGAGCGCGGGGGAGGTGAGATAGGTAATTCCGGCGCGCAGCCTGTCGATGGAAGCCATCTGGGCGGCCGCCGGAATTGTCAATAAGACGAGAATCAGGCGCATCAGCATCAGGTTACCGCGCCGCCAGTGCGGCCCGCGCGCGACGGCCGGATCGAGGCGCCATTGCACAAGCGATTTTGTTAGAAGCGCAAAGGGCACGTCCCGCGCCCCCAAGGTACGAGGAACACCGCGATGATTCGCGGCGCGGGCGGGCTCCGTTTTGCGCGTGTTTCTCAAAAGCGCAAAGGGCACGTCCCGCGCCCCCAAGGTACGAGGAACACCGCGATGATTCGCGGCGCGGGCGGGCTCCGTTTTGCGCGTGTTTCTCAAAAGCTCGCACAGGGCCCGCCGGCCCACCAGTACGGGAAGGAACTCGCGAGTCCACCGGCCGGCGAGGCTCCGTTGTGCGAGCGTGTTCCTTAGAAGTGCAGACGCAGCGTGTACTGCATCTCGCGGCCGTAGTTGACCTGCGAGGTGATGCCGCCAAATTGCGTGCTGGTTACGGTGAGATTCGGGTTCCCCGGCATGACGCTATTGGTTAGGTTATAACCTTCCAGCCGAAGCTCGAGCTTGAATCGTTCGGTGAGCGGGAAGTCCTTCGAGAGCGTGCTGTCGAGCTGCCAGAACCGCGGTCCGGTGAGGCCGTCATATTGAAACGGGTTCGTGCGAGGCGTGTAAGCTGTCGCCTGCTTGAATACGGAGGTATCGAACCATCGCTGCCAGGTGGGGTCCGCCAGCACCGGGTTGCCGGAGACATCCAACTGGCCGAAGCGCAGGAAGGAACCCGAGTTCCACATGAAAATGTGGCTGGTGGACCAGCCGCCCAGAACGGCGTTGAGCACTGGATGGATCTGTGATCCAAAGCGGCGCCCGCGGCCGAAAGGAAACTCGACGGTGGTTCCGATCGTCATGCGATGGCGCGGCATGGAGCCGGGAATCATGGTCAGTTTGTTGGCGTATGTGTCCGGATCATTGAAGAAGGCCCCGGTGCTCTCCTGGTTGTAGTTGTAACCCCAGACGACGCTGTAGCCTTGCGCGAATCGCCGCTGCACGCGAAGCTGGATGGCCTTATAGTGATTGTCGACGCCCGGCATGAAGGTTTGGGTAAGGGCCCCGTATTGCGGGTATGGCTTGAGCAGGGTAGACAAAGGAACCGTAGCCTGGCCGCGAAGCTGGCCCGGCATGAGGCTGGAGGGAAGCCCAAAGAACGGATTCGCCACCGGGGCGGAGAGCGCTGTCTTGTAGGTATAGCTCAACTGCGGATCCATCATGTTCAGGGATTGTCCGAACCCCGCATTTCCTCCCTGTCCTTCCGGGACCATGTTGTGGCCGAAGTTCATAAAGAAAGTGCCATCCAGCTTCATTCCCCAGGCAAGGTCGCGCTCGACCGTGAAATTGAACCGGTCATTCATGGGGATGTGCAGATCCTGGTTAGCCCAGTTTGTAGCTCCGGTGGAGCCGAGGTTCGTGTTGCGCCCATTTCCCCTGCCGATGGGGAGCACCAGCGGGTTTGTGGAAGGAAACGGATTGCTGAAGACGCCCTGCGGAATTCCCTGCACCGACACAGGCCCGTTCGAAGAAGCGGAGAAACCGTCCGTGGAGGGGAGAATCCACGAATAGCCCAAGACGCTCATGAGAGGAACCGCGTATCGCGCGTAGCCGACACGGATGGCGGTCTTATCATTGGCGCGTACCGCGATGCCCAGCCTCGGGAGAAAGCTGGTCCTGGGAGCATGGTACAGCCCCGGATTCTGGTCGTCCGTGTATATCCAGGCTCCGTTGTAGATGGGTTTGGGAGCGCCTTGTATCGTGGCTACCTGGGGCGGCATCACCGGCGGCTTACTCTGGAATTCCGGGATGGGATTGGTGAGGTCGAGATAGCGCGCCATGCGGCCTTGGCGTTCGGAAGGAGCCGTCTCATACTCCCACCGCAGGCCGAGATTGAGCGTTACCCGGCGGTTCAGTTTGAAGTCGTCCTGGAAGAAGAGTCCGTACTGGTCCTGCTTGGTGTAGCGCGGTGAAACATAGTTGGAGACCAGCGAATTGTCGATGGCGCCGAGCAGGAAGGTGGCCCAGGCGCTGCCCGTGTTCAGCGTGTCCGGCACGATGTAGGTGTTGGCCGTATAGTTCGCCGTGAAGGGGAACGTGCCGAGGTTCGGCAATTGCGAATACTCATAGCCGTGACGGTAGGCCATGCCGAATTTCATGTAATGGCGGCCCCGGTCGTGGCCCATGCTGCCTTGATAGGAATACTTGCGTGGACGGTAGCTCCACCAACTCGATTTTCCGAAAGTCGCTCCGCCGATATTCAGGTTCGGATAATAGACCGCGGGCATGTCCGCGGTGTAGGGCTTGTACCAGGGGTTGTTGGGCCAGTACTTGGCAAGCCCCTGCTCACCGAGTTTCGCCCAGGCGGAGTCGTACTCGTCCTCGGAGTAAACCACACCCATGCGGAAGTTGATCGTCGTGCGCGCGCTGAGCGTGTAGACGCTGTCGAAGGCGCCGTTGAGGGCATCCATCAGTCCGCCGTTGTCTGACGTCGTGGCGGGGCTGTTGCCGTAGTTATTGTTGTCAAGCCGAGTGCGGATCACGCTGTAGCGCGCGAAGACCTTCCATTTCGGCGTGATGTTCCAGTCCGTGCGATTGGAAAAGTTCCAGTAATCGAGGAACCATGCGTATCCGGTACGGTAGTTGTTGACGCCCGAGAGATCGTCGCCGGGGTTGTTGGGCTTCCAGATGTCATTGAGGAACAGCAGGGAGGTGGGATCCATCTGGGAACGCGGGATAAGGTTTCCGGCAAATGGCTGCCGGGTGGCGGTATTCGTAGCGGCGTTGGTTTGTGTCGTGGCGGGGTCGAAGATGGTGCGCAGGGCGCCGGCCTTGGTGAGAGTCCGGCTGAAGTCTCCCTGACGTTCGAGGTCAGTGGGGAGAGTGATGACTTTTGTGTACGGCTGGCGATTCTTCCACTTCTCAAAAGTGAAGAACGTGAACAGCTTGTCCTTCAAGATGGGACCGCCGATTGTCCCGCCGCCAACGTGATTGCGCACCACGTTTGGAGCGCGCGTGAAAGCGTTGGATACGGCATTCAACGATGGATTGCGGCCGAAGTAGTAAAGGCTGCCATGATACTCGTTCGTGCCTGCTTTCATGCCGACGTTCATGACGCCGCCCGCGGAAAAGCCCGATTCTGCGTCGACGGAGTTCTGCTGGACCGTGAACTCCTGCACCGCATCCATGGGCGGGGCGTACGAACCGCGCGAGCCAACACCGATGGGCGAGCCGTCGATCTGCACCTCGTTCCGGCCGCTGGTCTGGCCCCCGACATCCACTCCGGTGGAGGAAAGTTGATAGAACGGGTTACGCTTGGACATGTCGGAATAACGGTTGACCACCGCCGGATCCAGCATGGCGAGGGTGAAAGGGTTTCGGGCGAGCACCGGCAACTCTTTCAGCATGGTCCCATCGACGGTCTGCGACAGAGTCGTGGTATTGAACTGGAGTTCCACTGCCGCGGCGCTGACGGTGACCGTCTGGTTGACGTCGCCGACATTGAGAGTGGCGTTGATCGTAAGGTCGGAACGGACCAGCACCTGCACGTTCGCCTGCACATACTTGTTGAACCCGGCAAGCTCAGCGGTGAGGGTGTATGTGCCGGGCTCGACAAAGTCGAACAGATAACGGCCGAACTCATCGGTGGTGCGCACCGTCGATATTCGGGTATTGGCGTTTTGCAGAGTAACGGTAGCTTGCGTGATCGGCGCGTTTGATGTATCAGTTATAACTCCCTGAACGCGGCCGCGATAGTCTTGAGGCCAGGCGGCGAGGGCGAAACAGAGAAAGAGTAAGAAACTGGAAAGTATGCGAGACATGACGAACCTCCAATAGGATGTAGGGGATCTTATCATCCATCCTTGGGGGCGTCAACCAAGTCTGGTAAATCGATAATCATTCAGCACGCCGGCGGCGTCCTCGAAAACACGTGGAACCGTTCGCCCTGTGGGACGGCGCATGCAGCCGCCCACACCATGGAGGTTAGTCCCCCCCGGTCCTTCATCAGATCCACACGGTTTCTGCCGGCAGACCTTTGGCGCACAACTCACAAGTGTCGGCGTCGTTCGAGTAGTGCCCTTCCAGCCGGGCAAGGTAATAAAGCGGTAGGTCACCGAAATCCGGCGTTTTCGGCGTGGGCTGGTAGATGATGACAGCCATCCCTACCACTTCGCCGCCATTGGACTCGACCAGCGACTTGAGTTGTCCCAGTTTCTTCCCGGTACGGAAGATGTCGTCCACCAGCAAGACTTTCTCGCCAAGGGTCTGGACGAAATACTGGCGAAAGCGCAGCGGACCGCCCTCGCATTCGGCTTCGGCCCAATACACCTGCTTGGCGCGGAGAGCTTCGCAGATCCCATAGGCCACGGGCACACCACCGCCGCCGGGAGCAACAACGGAAAGTTCAGAAATCATTGCGCGCAACTCCGGGTTGGCGCGAACTTTCCGGCTCAACCCTACACTGAGCGTCTTCAGGTGCTCATAATGGCGCATGGCAAGCGCCACCTGAAGATACTCGTTGGCGTGCAATCCATTGGGATAGACAAAGTGGCCGTGACGCAGCGCGCCGGTCTGCCGGAGCAGGGATACGACGTCTTCTTGCGAAGGAATGAGGTCCATATACTTCTAGTGTGCTCCTTTCCCCAGCAGGACGTAGGGGATGGTACGCAGAAGAATCTTCCAGTCGAGAGCGAGCGACCAGTTGTCGATGTACTGCATATCCAGCTTCATCCAGGTGTCGAAATCGAGCCGGTCCCGGCCTTGAATGGCCCAAAGACAGGTAAGCCCCGGCCGCATCCGTAGCCTTCGGCGCTGCCAGCGCTTGTAGCGTTCCACCTCTTCCGGAACGGCGGGGCGAGGGCCCACCAGCGACATGTCACCCTTGAGGATGTTCCACAACTGCGGCCACTCGTCGATGGAGAACTTGCGCAGCCAGCGGCCGACCACGGTCATGCGCGGGTCGTTCGGGATCTTGAAGGCGATGTCCTTGGCGTTGAGATGGGCGAGGGCGGGTTTCATCTCCTCGGCGTTGTTCACCATCGAGCGGAATTTGTAGAACACGAAACGCCGCCCGTTGAGACCGCAGCGCACCTGCTGGAAGATCGCCGGACCGGAGGAAGTAATGCGGATAAGCAGGGCAATCACCGCCATGAACGGCAACAGGACCGCCAGCGCGGCGCCTGCCACCAGCACGTCGAAGATACGCTTCACCACCAACCGCACTTCGTCATGCGGCGCCGCCGCAAAGGTAAGGAGCGGCGTGTCGCCGTAGCGGTCGAGGTAGACCTCGCTGTTGACGTGCGGGAAGAAGTCCACCGCCACCCTGGTGCGCACGCCTTCCTCATCGCAGAGAAGAAAAACATCTTCGAGCGATGCCAACCGGTCGCTGTCCACCGCGAACAGAATCTCGTCGATGACCTGGGCCCGTAACAGATGTGTCAGTTGGGATAGCGGCCGCACCGGATAGGCGCCTTCCAATCGGATTGTCTCAGGCGGTTCTTCCTCCTCGGATAAAAATCCGGTGAGGCGGATCCCATAATCTGAGGATTTCTCGAGCATTCGTCCCAGGCGCAAAGCGCGCGGGCCAAGGCCCGCCACCATGACGAAATGCAGCGCGGCGAATTCCTTGCGGATCAGACCTACGAGTTTGCCGGCCTTCCAGCGGAACAACAACAGCAGCATCCAGTCGTAGGCAACGAACAGGGCAAGGAAGGGACGGCTGAGGTCCATGCGCAGCGAGAATTCGAACAGCACGACGGCGATGATGGCCAGTCCGCACTGGCGCGTGGTGTCTCGAATGATCACGCGCAGGTGCGCGGAATCAAGGCGCTCATACACACCCAGCCAGTAGCCGAGCACTACCCAAACCAGGAAGGCGAAGCTCAGCACCAGACCGTAGTTGGGCTGCGGGATCTCGAAGAATCGCGCGAAAGGGAGCAGGGTACGCGTCTGATAGGCGGCCTCGAAGGCGATGGCCGTCAACAGCACGTCCGAAAGGCTGAAGAGGATACGCGCTTTTCTGTGATGCCTGCCGTACATGGGCAACTACATATACATTCCACCGTTCACGTTCAGCACGTGTCCGGTGATATATCCCGCATCATCGCTTGCCAGGAACCTGACCGCCGCGGCCACCTCTTCCGGCGATCCCATGCGCTTCAACGGGATGGAGGAGAGAATACGCTCCTTCACTTCGGCGGAAAGCGCACCGGTCATGCCGGTTTCGATGAATCCGGGAGCGACGGCGTTGACGGTGACATTGCGGCTGGCCATCTCATGGGCGATGGATTTCGTCAGCCCGATGATGCCCGCTTTCGAGGCGATGTAATTGGCCTGGCCGACATTGCCGGTCTGCGCGACAACGCTGGCGATGTTGATGATGCGGCCCCAGCGTTCGCGCATCATGAAGGGGAGCACCTGCTGGATGCAGACAAAGGCGGCAGTCATGTTGACCTGAAGGACATGTTCGAAGTCGGCGCGCTTCATGCGCAGGGCCAGCGTATCCTTGGTAATGGCCGCGTTGTTGACGAGAATGGTGATGGGACCTGCCTTGGAGGCAGCCTCGGCGATGGTAGCGGGGATGCTATCGAGCGAAGTCAGGTCGAGGACGGAGATGTACGCCTCGCCCCCCTTCTCGCGGATAGCCGCCGCAACTTCCTCGAGTTTCGCCGTATCGCGGGCGGCGAGAATCACGCGGTTCCCCGCAGCCGCCAACGCCAGAGCGCACGCACGCCCGATGCCGCGGCTTGCGCCGGTGACCAATGCTGTCCGTTGTGCCATGAAATGAGTACCGACTTTCCATCATAGTAAAAGGAAGACCAATCCTCTTGAACCTATGGCTTATACCGACCTGCGAG
>JADLBD010000188.1 GCA_020847975.1 Bryobacterales bacterium
CCAGGGTGGATAGACGTGGCATTCGCGGCTCGTGACGAGTTTTTGATTCTCGAACAACAGTTTAGCATCCAGACAGAGGAGCCGGTCTGCCTGGATGCTGAAATCGGAAAATTTTACCGGGTCGCAATCTGGCGGGCGGAGCAGGGCCAGCACTCGGGTTGTGGCAGGTCGAGCGCGCTGAGCGCCGAGAAGGTGAGAAGAGCGAGCAAAACGACTTTCTTAAGCATGATGATCTCCTGGGTGGTGGTTACCGGAAGTGCCGGTTCATCAACAGGATAAACACGGTTTCAGGATCTGCGGCGACTTTGCCGGAAGTTTTCGAAATTCAGAACAACCCGGATTTTGGCCAGAGAAATGCCTCCCAGGCGTACCACATTCGTCCCGCCATTGTTATACTTGTTCGGTATCCAGGCTGGAGCTTTGCGTGAGCCACGCACCCGATTCCCCGCATTCTTCTCTTCCACGCACCCCTGCCGCCGACCTTTGGCGTCACACCCTCTCCCAAATCCCCTCCGTTTTCGGCCGCCTCGTCTACCTCCATTCCCTGCGCGATCCCAACACCGGCCACTACCGTCACCATGGCCTCGAGGCGATTTTCGGCCAGACGGAAGCCAATCGCGCCATGCAACAAAGCCACGAGCTCGTCTTTGCCGAATGGCTGGAATTCCATTTGGACCAGCAAAAAGCGGACCTGGAAATCTATGTGGCCGGATTGGAGCCGGAGCGCAAGACGGTAGTGGAGGCGTGGTCGCGACTCGAGCCCTACCGGAGTTTACCTCCGGATTCGGCGCGCTCCGTCGAAAGAGAACTCTTTCTCGCCGACCTCGAGACGCTGCTTAGCCTGATGCGGAACGAGCTCGGCGTCGCTTCGCCTGATCCAGACGCATAGCTACCCCAGTGACTTGGCCGATGACGTCGATCTGGTCGGGATACTGGTAAAAAACGGGATTGGCGCGCGAGGCTGGATGAGGTTGCAACACGATCTGGCCCGTTTCGGTGAGATGGCACCAGGCGCAGGCGAATCCGTCCTTGTGCTCCAGGAAGTAAATGGGCCGTTCGAATTCCGAAGACCACCCCGAGCTGACGATCTTGCGCTTCGTTTCATCGATGAGTATGAACGAGCCGGGTTGGAGGATGGGATACATGAACCAATCGTCCGTTCCGATGTAGCCGTAGCGATGGTCTTCCAGTTCCAGGCCCTCGAGCAGCATCAGGGGCAGTTTTCCCCAGCGTTGAATCATGCGGCTGAGATAGGTGGTCTTGCGCATGTCCAAGCCTGGATCCAGGGAGAGAGGGACCGTCACCTGTCCGTAGCCGTTCGATGAAAAGCCAATGGTATGCGTGCGGTCGATCTCGACCTGCGCGGCGTCGGAAGCGAGCCGCGAAACATCCACCTTGTACCACCCCATCACCTCATAGGGATCGAGCCGGTAAATCGCGCACAGCGAGTATAGGCGGTAGAGGGTCGGGACCGTTCCCTTGTTCTCGATGTCGGCCAGGCGGCTCAGACCGAGAATAAATTCATCGTTATGGTGGCGTTCGGCAATCCTCACGCTGGCTTCCTCGACATCGCGGTAGCGCAGGTTGAGCCGTTCGCGCACTCTCTTCAGTTTCTGTCCCGCTTCCTCCATGCTATGATTCTCAGCCAACGGGAGTCCTCGGTGGAGATTCCGGTAGCCTTATGTTTCCGTAGGGATTATAGCGATCGGGAGCCGGAAGAGCAAGCATTATCGCCGAGGTTTGTTCTGAATTCAGAACAAAATTTCAAGTGGGAGGCCAATTTTGAGAATCGTGATCGGGATCTCCGGCGCAAGCGGCGCCATCTATGGAATCCGCCTGCTCGAGAAGCTGAGAAAACGCGGCAATGTCGAAACGCACCTCATTCTGACACGCTCCGGCGAGCGCACAGCCTGGCTCGAGACAGGGAAGAAAGGGGCGGAAATCAGAGACTTGGCGCACCATAGCTATCCGGTTGAGGACATCGGCTGCCGCCTGGCCAGCGGTTCCTTTCTCACCGATGGCATGGTGGTGGCGCCGTGTTCGATCCATAGCATGGCGTCCATTGCTCACGGAATCAGCTCCAACCTCCTGGTGCGCGCCGCCGACGTCGCCCTCAAGGAACGCCGCCGCCTGATCCTTCTGGTGCGTGAGACTCCCCTCCATTTGGGACACCTCCGCGCCATGACCAGTCTCGCCGAAATGGGAGCAATCATCGCTCCACCGGTCCCGGCCTTTTACCACCAGCCCAAATCGGTCGAAGACATCGTGGACTTCAGCATCGGCCGCGTGCTCGACCTGCTCGGATTACCGGAAGCTGACGCCAGGAGATGGAGTGGAGGAAGACAGGAATGAAACGGATTCGCACCGCCTTTCAAGGCGAACTCGGAGCTTTCAGCCAGATCGCTGTGAAGCAGTTGCTCGGGGAGGCAGCCGTCCCACTGCCCTGCGAGCGGTTCGAGCAGGTGTTTCGCAGCCTCAGCGAGGGAACGGCCGGCGCCGCCGTGATCCCCATCGAGAACACCCTCCACGGCTCCATCCACGAGAATTACGACCACTTGCTGAACTTCGATCTGCAAATTCAGGGAGAAACCAGCGTGCGGATCATCCACAACCTGATTGCCTGTCCGGGAGTCAAGTGGAAGCAGATCCGCCGCGTCTTTTCCCATCCCGTCGCCTTGAATCAGTGCCTCGACTTCTTCGCCGCCCACCCACAGTTGGAAAAGTGCCCGTTCTATGACACCGCCGGCAGCGTGAAGATGATGATGGCGGAAAACCTACAGGATGCCGCTGCCATCGCTTCTTCCATGGCGGCCGAGATTTACGGCGGAAAGATCCTTAAACGCTCCATCGAAGACGACCGCCAGAACTTCACCCGCTTCTTCCTCCTCCGCCGCCGCGGAGACTCCTCCGCTGCGCCCGGCGAAGGGGAACGCAAGACATCGCTGGTGTTCACCACGCGGAATACCCCGGGCGCTTTGTTCCGGGCGCTCAGTGCGTTTGCCCTGCGCGATCTGAGTCTGACGAAGATCGAATCGCGCCCGCTGCGCGGCAAGCCTTGGGAATACCTCTTCTACGTCGATGTCCTCGCCGACACCCGCGACAGCAAAATGCGGAAAGCGCTCGGCCACCTGGAAGAACTTGCCGACTTTCTGAAGGTGTTGGGATGCTATCCTAGAGGGAAATAAGGGCCCCGAAACAGGTAGGAATTACCGTACCCACAGAGCGAAATGCCGTTCCGCCTGTGCTACTGCCCGCCATCAACCTGTTGTCCTGACAATAGTTCCGGGTTTGGAACCTGGTTTGCCCAAATTCCGAACGGAGGGAGCGATCGATATGCATATAAAGATAGGACTGCTTGTCTGTCTGCTCGCCGCCGGGCTTCCGGCGCAACAACTCGAGCCTGTCACCACCATTAAAGTCAACGTCGTCGCAAAATCCACCAAGGCGCTCAACTACCGCCATCGCAGTGGTTCCACCATGATTGATTTTCGCGGCACCGCCGTGAATCCGAAGGCGACAGGCAAGGCAAAGGTGGATAGCAAGCAGGGGCGTATCGAGATTGACGCCAATTTCCAGAACCTTGCGCCTGCCTACACACTGGGTCCTGAGTATCTCACCTACGTCCTGTGGGCAATTACGCCGGAGGGCCGTCCGCAGAATCTGGGGGAGGTCCTTCTCAACGGAAGCAAGAGCAAGATCAGCGTCACAACGGAATTGCAGGTGTTCGGTCTCATTGTAACGGCCGAACCGTATTACGCCGTAACGCAGCCGAGTGACGTCATCGTGATGGAGAACGAACTGCGCCCGGACACGCTCGGCAAGTGGGAAATCGTCGATGCCAAGTACGAACTGTTGCAGCGTGGACAGTATGCCGGAACCGGCAGCGCTCAGCCTCCCACGTGGAGTTCGAAGATCCCCATCGAACTGATCGAAGCACGGAACGCGGTGCGTATTGCCAGGTTATACGGCGCGGAGAAATACGCCACGGAGACCTACGACAAGGCTGCGAAAGCGCTCGAACAGGCTGAGGATTACCATGACCGGCGCGTCGGAGATAAGCCGGTGAGCATGATGAGCCGCGAAGCCGTGCAGCGCTCCGAGGACGCGCGCGTCATCTCCTTGAAGCGCCAGGACGAGGAGCGCCTGGCCGAGGAGCGCAAGGCGGCAGCCGGCCGCGAAGCCAAGGCAAAAGCGGAGGCCGAAGCCGAGGCCCGCCGCCGGCAGCAAGCCGAGATGGAGCGTGCCGCCGCCGAGAAGGCGAAGGCCGAAGCCGATCTCGCGGCCAGACGCGCGGCTGAAGAACGCGCCGCCGCCGATCGCGCCCGCATCGAGGCAGAGAAGGCCCGCCTCGAAGCCGAGGCCGCCCGCCAGCAAGCCGAAGCGGCGCGCCTTCAGGCGGAAGCCGCCAAGGCCGCCGCCGTTGAACAGCAGCGGCAACTGGCTCTCGAAGCCGACAAGGCAAAGCAGGCCGCGCTCGAATCCGACCGCCTGCGCGCAAGAGCAGAGCAGGAAAAAGCCGACTTGCGCCAGCGGTTGCGCGACCAGTTGAACATGGTGCTCGAAACCCGGGACACCGCCCGCGGCCTCATCGTGAACATGTCCGATGTCCTGTTTGACTTCGGCAAATACACACTGAAGCAGGATGCGCGAGAGAGGCTGGCGCGCGTAGCGGGCATCGTGCTCGCCCACCCCAGCCTGCGCCTGGCCGTGGAAGGACACACCGATTCCATAGGAAGTGACGATTACAATCAGAAACTGTCGGAGGACCGCGCCGGCGCCGTGCGCGAGTTTCTCCTCAGTCAGGGTTTGAAACCGGAGCAAGTGACTGCCCAAGGATTTGGCAAGACCCAGCCGGTGGCGACGAACGACACCGCCGCGGGGCGGAAGCAAAACCGCCGCGTGGAGATTGTCGTATCGGGGGACGAGATCGGCTCGGGGAAACCAGCCGGCGGGTAGACAGGCTCCGGTATTCAAGGCAAGGGCCCCGGTAAACATGCCGGGGCCTTTGCGTTTTATGGCCTTTCACGCGATGTTAAGATGGGTTAGTGTCCTACGACGTTTTGGTGATTGGGAGCGGTCCCGGCGGCTACTCCGCTGCGGTCCGCGCAGGTCAATATGGTCTCAAGACTGCCCTGGTGGAAAAAGACCCGAAGCTGGGAGGATGTTGTCTCCTGGTCGGATGCATCCCCACCAAGGCTCTATTGCATGCCGCCGAAGTCTGGTCGCACTTTCTGCATGGCGCCGATGAGGGAATGCTGTGCGATAACCCGCGGCTCGACTACCCCAAAGTAGCCGACCGTAAGCAGAAGATCGTCGACAAGCATGCCAAGGGTGTGGAATTTCTGGTCAAGCGCCAGAAAGCCGACATCCTCAAAGGCTATGCCAGGCTGCTTGGCAGCGGCAAGGTGGAGATCACCGGAGAGAAAGGCAAGCAGGTGGTGGAGGCGAAGAATATCATTCTCGCCACCGGCTCCGAGGCCCGCATGTTGCCCGGCCTCGCTCCGGACGACACCATCCTCACGAATATCGAAATCCTCAACCTGCGCACCGTGCCGAAGTCTTTGATCGTCATCGGAGCGGGAGCCGTCGGCGTGGAGTTCGCTTCCATCTTCCATCGCTTTGGAACGAAAGTCACTGTGCTCGAAATGCTCCCGCGCCTGGTTCCCGTCGAGGACGAGGACGTTTCGAAAGAACTCGATCGCTATTTCAGGAAAACCGGCATCCGCTGCGAGACGGGAGCCAAAGCCGGCGGCGTCGAAAAGACGGCGAACGGCGTGAAACTCACCGTCACTCTGGCCAACGGCAAGACCGAAGTCATGGAAGCCGAAAAACTTCTGGTCGCCGTGGGACGCAAGCCGAACACCGATAAACTGGGCCTGGAAAATACCAAGGTGGCTCTCGACCGCGGCTTCGTCACCGTCAACGGCATGCAGCAGACCTCCGAACCCGGCGTCTACGCCATCGGCGATATCGTCGCCGGCACTCCGCAACTGGCGCACGTCGCCACCATGGAAGGCATGATCGCTGTCGCCCACATCGCGGGCAAGCCGGCAACCCCCATCAATCGCAACCGCATCCCCGGCGCCACGTACACCGAACCGGGCATCGGCAGCGTCGGGCTCACCGAAGCCCAGGCCAAAGCCCAGGGCTACAAGGTGAAGGTGGGCAAGTTCCCCTTCGCCGGCAACAGCAAGGCTTCCATCGTCGGTCTGCATGACGGGTTCGTGAAGGTAGTATCCGACGAGAAGTTCGGAGAAATTCTCGGAGTACACATCATCGGCTACCACGCCTACGAACTGATTGCCGAGGCCGTGGCCGCCATGGAAGCCGAAGCCACCGTGGATACCATGCGCAACACCATCCACGCGCACCCCACCCTTTTCGAAGCCGTGGGCGAGGCCTTCAACGCCGTATACGGACTTTCCATCAATGCGTAGTTGCCACATCCGCGATCTGGGCCGGATGAGCTTCGGCGAAGCCTATGCCTTGCAGCGGGAGATTGTCGAACTGCGCAAGCAGGGCCGGTCCGCCGATCAGATCCTCTTCGTGGAACACCCGCACGTGATCACCATGGGCCGTAACGGACACGCGGAAAACGTCCTCGCCGCGCCGGTACTCCTCGCCCGGGCCGGAATCGAGTATCACCACACCGATCGCGGAGGCGACGTCACCTATCATGGTCCCGGCCAGGTGGTGGCCTATCCCATCCTCGACCTGCGCGAGTGGAAACGCGATGTCGGAGCGTTTGTGCGCGGCCTCGAGCAGGTGGTCATCGCCACCCTCGACGAGTTCGGCATCGCCGGAGAGCGCGTCCGCGGCTGCACCGGAGTCTGGGTAGCGGAAGCCAAAGTCTGCGCCATCGGAGTCCATCTCAGCCGCTGGGTCTCTTCCCACGGTTTGGCGCTGAACGTCGACACCGACCTCAGCTATTTTCGCTACATTGTCCCTTGCGGGCTCTCGAGGCCCGTTACTTCAATGAAAGAGTTAGGAGTAAGCGCCGCGCGCGGCGAAGTCATCGCGCGCATGGCGGAACATTTCCGGCGCGTCTTCGAATACGCCGCGCCGGTTTCCTCAGACGCCCGTCCCGGCGGGAGTCTTGTGAATCGAATTCCCGTGGAGACCCTTGCATGACTGACGTCGTAATGCCCCAGATGGGCGAAAGTATTGTCGAAGGCACACTGACAAAGTGGCTGAAGAAGGTGGGCGATCGCGTCGAACGCGACGAACCGCTGTTTGAAATATCCACCGACAAAGTGGACAGCGAAATCCCCGCTCCGGCCACCGGCGTTCTATCCGAGGTGCTGGTGGAAGAGGGAGCCACGGTTTCCATCAATACCGTGGTCGCCCGCATTGGCGAATCCGCCGCTGCGGCTGCTCCCGCTCCGCAGCCTGCCGCGGCTCCGCCCGCACCCGAACCCGTCAAAGCAGCTGCTGCGCCCCCGCCGCCGGCCGCGAAGCCAGCGCCTGCTCCGGCTCCCGCCCCAGCCCCGGTTCCGGTTCCCGCCGAAGAACCACAGGGGCCGCTGTCGCCGCTGGTACGGCGCATGGCCCGCGAGTATAACATTGACCTCGCGCAGGTGCGCGGTACGGGCGCCGGCGGGCGCATCACCAAGGCCGACGTGGAAGCCTACATGGCCGCGCAGGGCGCGCGTACCGTCGCCGCCGCCTCCCCGTCCATGCCCGCTCCCGTTGCCACGCCGGCTCCGGCTCCCGTGACGGCCGCCGAGGTCGCTCCCGTCGAAAAGCCCGGCCCGGTCAAGACCCGCGTCGAGCCGATGAGCGTCATGCGTTCGAAGATCGCCGAACACATGGCGTTCAGCAAGCACACCTCCGCGCACGTCACCACCGTGCACCGCGTCGACGTGACGAAAATCGCCAAGCTCCGCGAAAAAATCAAGGGCCAGTTCCAGGAGCGCTACGGCTTCTCGCTCACCTTCCTCTCCTTCTTTGCCCGCGCCGCCGCCGAGGCGCTGCACTCCTTCCCCATCATCAACTCCTCCATTGAAGGCAAGAACATCATCTACCACAACGAAATCAACATCGGCATCGCCGTCGCCCTCGAAGGCGGCGCGGGACTGATTGTGCCCGTCATCCGCAACGCCGATGAACGCAACATCGTCGGCATGCAGCGCGCCATCGTCGATCTCGCCGGCCGCGCACGCGCCAAACAACTCAAGCCCGACGAAGTGCAGGGCGGCACGTTCTCCATCACCAACTTCGGCAGCTTCGGCAGCATCTTCGCCACCCCCGTCATCAACCAGCCGCAGGTCGCCATCCTCGGCGTGGGCGCGGTCGAGAAGATGCCCGTGGTCATTGACGACGCCA
>JADLBD010000189.1 GCA_020847975.1 Bryobacterales bacterium
AAGCCCTTGGGGGTATTATGGGCCCAGGAATTCTAGGCAAAAAAATCGGGATGACGCAGGTGTTCCGGCCGAACGGGGAAGTGGTACCCGTGACTCTGCTCAAGGCCGGACCGTGCGTGGTGGTGCAGCGCAAGACGCCGACGGCGGACGGCTACGACGCCATCCAAATCGGTTTTGTCGAATTTGTCAAGTCGTCGCGGATCAACAAACCCGAGACCGGGCACCTGAAGAAGGCCGGCGCGGATGGGGTGAAGTTTCTGCGGGAACTGAAGCTTCACCCCGGAGACGGCGACCCGAAGCCCGGCGACAAGATCCTCGTCGATTCGTTCCGGGCGAAGGAAAAAGTGGATGTGACGGGCGTGAGCAAGGGGCGCGGCTTTGCGAGTCTTGTGAAGCGGCACCACTTCCGCGGCGGCGGCGCGTCGCACGGCTCGATGTTCCACCGGGCGCCGGGTTCGATTGGCGCATCCAGCTTTCCCTCGCGTGTGTTTCCCGGAATGCGGATGGCCGGACACATGGGCGTGCAGGACGTGACGGTGCGCAACCTCGAGATTGTGGACATCGACACCGAAGACAACATTTTGATGGTGAAGGGCGCGGTTCCCGGGCCGAATGGCGGCTACGTGGTGGTGCGCCGCGCCAGGAAGAGGGGGCTCTGACATGCCGGTAGTGGATGTAGTGGACCTCAAGAACCAAAAGGTGGGCGAGATCGACCTGGCCGAGAGCGTCTTCGGCGCGGAAGTCAACGAAGCCTTGCTGTACGAATCGGTCCGCCATTACATGGCGGAAGTTCGCGGCGGGACGCACAAGACGAAGCGGCGCTGGGAAGTTTCGGGCTCGGGCAGGAAGTTGTGGCGGCAGAAGGGCACGGGGCGGGCTCGTATGGGCTCGATCCGGTCCCCCATCTGGCGGCACGGCGGAACCGTCCACGGGCCGATTCCGCGGGATTACAGCTACCGGCTGCCGCGGAAGATGCTGCTCGGCGCGCTGCGGTCAGCCCTGTCGGCGAAGCTGCGCGACGGCGAACTGAAGGTGGTGCGTGAGTTCGCGCTGCCGGATCACAAGACGAAGTCGGTGGCGGGGGCCCTGAAAAGCCTCGAGGCTGCCACTACCGTCCTGGTGGTGGAAGCGGCCGGGAACAGAAACCTCGCGCTCGGAGCGCGCAACCTTCCCGGCGTGACAACACTCGATAGCCACGCGGTGACGACGTACGATCTGCTGCGGCACAAGAGCGTGCTGCTGAGCGAGGCGGCCGCCAGGAAGCTTTCGGAGGGCCTCTCCCAATGACCCATTACAACGTCATCCGGCGGCCGATTGTGACGGAAAAAGGCGTGACGAAGAAAGAGGCGGAACAGACGCTCTGCTTCGAAGTACACCCGGACGCCAACAAGATCATGATCAAGGCCGCGGTAGAGAAGATTTTCAAGGTGAAAGTGGCCGATGTGCGGACGGCGACATTCGAAGGCAAGCTCCGCCGCCGGGGCCGCTTCTCGGGATACCGCCCGGATTGGAAGAAGGCGTACGTACGCCTGAAGACCGGCCAGAAGATGCCGGAGTACGCGGAGATCTGACATGCCGATCAAGACATATCGTCCGACCACGCCCACGCGACGGTTTCAGACTGTCCTTTCGCGGGAAGACCTCTCGAAGAAGGAGCCGGAGAAGTCGCTGACGGAAGGCAAGCAGCGGACCGGAGGGCGGAACAACTACGGCCGGCTTGCCATGCGTTTCCGCGGCGGCGGCGCGAAGAAGAGCTACCGCATGGTCGATTTCAAGCGCGACAAGGACGGAGTGCAGGCCAAGGTGGCGGCCATCGAATACGATCCGAACCGCTCGGCGCGCCTGGCGCTGCTGCATTACGTCGACGGCGAGAAACGCTACATTCTGGCGCCCGTCGGCCTCGAGGTGGGGCGCACCGTCGTGAGCGGGCCGGAAGCCGATATTCTCGTGGGGAATTCACTCCCGTTCAAAAACATTCCCGCCGGCACGACGGTGCACAACGTGGAACTGCGGCCAGGCAAGGGCGGGCAGATGGCGCGTTCGGCCGGGGCTGCGGTGCAACTGGTTTCGAAAGAAGGCGACTACGCCCTGCTGAAGCTGCCCTCGGGCGAAGTGCGCAGAGTGTTGGTGAACTGCCGCGCGACCATCGGCCAGGTGGGGAACGTGGATCATGAGAATGTATCGCTCGGCAAGGCCGGCCGGACGCGGTACCTCGGACGCAAGCCGCACAACCGCGGCGTGACCATGAACCCGGTCGATCACCCGCACGGAGGCGGCGAGGGCCGTACCTCGGGCGGACGGCACCCGGTAACGCCTTGGGGCCAGCCGACACGCGGCTTCAAGACCCGCAACAACAAGCGTACGGACAACCAGATTGTCACGCGGAAGCAGAAGAGGAGATAGGTAGGGTATGGGACGTTCCCTCAAGAAAGGCCCCTTCACCGATGCCCATGTGCTGGTGAAGATCAGCAAGATGAACGCGGCCAACGAGAAGAAGGTGGTGCGCACCTGGAGCCGCCGTTCGACCATCCTGCCTGAATTCATCGGCCACACCATTGCCGTGCACAACGGGAAGAAGTTCATCCCCGTATACGTGACCGAGAACATGGTGGGGCACAAACTGGGCGAGTTTTCCCCGACGCGCACCTTCAAGGGACACGCCAACAAGGCGGACAAGACGGGTAAGGCGTAACAGGAGCGAAGCGACATGGCAGAACAGGCTGAGAAAGCGAAACCATACAAGTCCGAGGCCCGCTACATTCGCATTTCGCCGCAGAAGGCCCGCCTGGTGGTGGATCTGATTCGCGGGCGGAAGGCCGGCGAGGCCATCCACATTCTGCGCGGCACGAACAAGCGCATCGCGCCCGTGGTCGAGAAGGTGCTGCATTCGGCGATCGCCAATGCCGAGAACCGCGCCACAGACGTGGACGTCGACAAACTGTACGTTACCGAGGCTTACGTGAATGAAGGACCGCGCCAGAAGCGGATTCGTCCGGCTCCCATGGGCCGCGCCTACCGCTATCAGCGCAGAACGTCGCACATCGTCGTCAAGGTGGGAGAGAAGGCGAGCTAAATGGGTCAAAAAGTACATCCTTACGGATTTCGCGTCGGCGTAACGAAGACGTGGCGTTCGCGGTGGTTCGCCAAGGCGGAGTACCCGAAGCTGCTCGAGGAAGATCTGGACCTCAAGGACGCGCTTCGCGACCGGCTGAAGGCGGCGGGCGTGTCGAGCATTGAAGTCGACCGGCCCGGCAACAAGCTGCGCATCACCATCCGCACCTCGCGGCCCGGAATCATCATCGGGCGGAAGGGCGCCGAGATCGAAAAGTTGAAGCAGGACCTGGCGCGCAAGACCAAGCGCGAGGTGTTCATCGACATTCAGGAAGTGCACAAACCGGACGCGGACGCGCAGTTGATCGCCGAGTCGATTGCGCTGCAGCTCGAAAAACGCGTGGCGTTCCGCCGCGCGATGCGCAAGGCCGTCGAAGCGGCGCTGCGTTACGGGTGCAAGGGGATCAAGGTCCGGGTGTCGGGCCGGTTGAATGGAGCGGAAATCGCCCGCAGCGAATGGTACTTGCAGGGGCAGTTGCCGCTGCACACCCTGCGCGCGGACATCGATTACGGATTTGCCGAAGCGCGTACGACCTACGGCGTGATCGGCGTGAAGAGCTGGGTTTACAAAGGCGAGATCCTGGAAGGCCAGGGCCGGCGCCTGGGAGTGACCCGGAACGAGCCCGAGATGCGCGACCGCCGTGGACCGCGCGGAGACCGCGACCGGCGCGGATCGAGACCGCAGCAGGACCGGCAGGCTCAGCGGGAGCGCGCCGCCCAGGAAGCCGCGGCTGCCGCGCCACCGCCCGTAGGCGGGTTGGAACAACAGGCTCCCAGCGAACTGCCGCAACCGGCTCGAGGCGCGGCGCCGCTGGTGCCGCCGATGGCGAATCCGGCGCCGCCTTCGTGGAAGCAGGAAACGAAGCCCGAGGGCGAGGGAGAGAATTAACAGCCGTGCAGGCGGGAGACTCGAGGAGATAGAAACGCCATGTTGATGCCAAAGAAAGTGAAGTATCGCAAGCAGCAGCGGGGCCGCATGAAAGGGAAGGCCTGGCGGGGTTCCAGCCTCAGCTTCGGCGATTACGGTCTGAAGGTGATGCGCTGCGGCTGGATCACGGACCGGCAGATCGAGGCGGCTCGCGTCGCCATGACTCGATTCATCAAGCGCGGCGGCAAGGTATGGATCCGATTGTTTCCGGACAAGCCGATTACCAAGAAGCCCGCCGAAACCCGTATGGGTAAGGGCAAAGGCGCGCCGGAGCAGTGGGTGTGTGTGGTGAGGCCGGGGAAGATCCTCTTCGAGATGGAAGGGGTCACGGCCGACGTGGCGACAGAGGCGATGCGGCTGGCGGCGCAGAAGCTGCCGCTTCCCTGCAAGCTGATCACGCGCGGGCAGAACGGATAAGCGCGGAGAGGTAATGGAATGAACGCTGAAAAGATTCGCCAGATGGACACCAGCGAACTGGAAGGTCAGTTGCGCGAGATGCAGGAGCAGGTGTTTCGCCTGCGCTTCCAAATCAACATGGGCCAGGGAGAAGGCGTGAAGAAGTACCGCGAATTGAAGAAGGATCGCGCCCGCATCCTGACGATTCTGCGCGAGCGCGCGCTCGAGAAGAAGG
>JADLBD010000190.1 GCA_020847975.1 Bryobacterales bacterium
GACGTTGTTGGTGGCAGGCTCGGTCCTCAGCAGTCGGTCATCGCGGACGTACTGTTTGGCAAACCCGTGCCCGTAGTGCGAGCGGATGACCGGATTGGGCAGGTCGAGATCTTCGATCACCGACTGGAGTTTTCCCGTGTATTCTTTGGTCACTTTGCGTCCGAAGATCGTAGTGATCTTCTTGGGCTGCCCGATGTTCCGGTTCACGACGATCGAAACACCGGTAGCTGAACTGGATGCTAACCTTGTGATGCTCGACGAAGGCGTTCATGGTGCATTCCTCCTGTGTGGTGAGATACCAGGAGCATGCCGCTGTGATCGCCTTCTAATGTCTATGGCCACTGCGAAACCGGCGCGGACATTTCAGGATCTGCTGGTATGGCAGAAGGCCCACCGGTTCGTGCTGGAGGTCTACTCCTTCAGCGCATCGTTTCCCAAGCACGAGACCTACGGCCTCTCACTCCAGATGCGCCGAGCAGCCGTATCCATTCCAGCCAACATCGCCGAGGGATTCCGTCGTCGCAGCAAGCCGGACAAGGCCCGGTTCATGAATATTGCCGAGGGGTTAGTAGAGGAATGCCGCATTTCCTGATTCTTGCCAAGGATCTCGGCTACGGCGACACCGTAACGCTTGCTGCAACGCTGGAAGAAGTCAGTCGACTACTCAACGCGTATGTCGCCGCCATTCTGACTCCTGGCCTCCTGGCTCCTGACTTCCATATCCCGCAGGGATATCAAGGGCGAAGCCCTTGGATAGTTAGTTGTGGTGAATCCAAATCCAAGAGAAACATTACACGCTGTCTCTCTGTCTACCCTATGCAAACCACAAGTGGAGATTCCTTGAGATGCAATCCGTAGACACACTCCGCAGCCGGATCCGTGGAACCGTACTCGAGGCCGGCGGCAAAGGTTATGAGCAGTCGCGACAAGTCTACAATGCGATGATTGATCGCAAGCCGCAGGTGATTGTCCAGTGCGCGGACGTCGCCGACGTGATCGCGGCCGTCCATTTCGCGCGCGAAACAGGCCTTCGAGTCTCCATCCGCGGAGGCGGTCACAATGTCGCTGGGCTGGCTGTGTGCGATAACGGCCTGGTCATCGATCTCTCCCGGATGCGGCACCTTCGTGTCGATCGCGAGCACAACACGGTCCGCGTTGGCGGCGGATGCGTTTGGGGAGATGTGGACCACGCAACGCACGCGTTTGGCCTCGCCGTTCCTTCCGGTTTCATCTCCACCACCGGTGTCGCGGGACTTACGCTGGGCGGCGGGCTTGGACACCTCACCAGGAAATACGGTCTCACCATCGACAATCTGCTCGAGGCGGACGTCGTGCTTGCCGATGGCGCCTTCCGCGTGGCGAACAAGCGCGAAAACACTGACCTGTTCTGGGCCTTGCGTGGCGGAGGCGGCAACTTTGGTGTAGTCACCTCGTTTCTCTTTCAGGCTCATCCCGTCCACACCGTCACCGGCGGTCCCATGTTCTGGGAACTCGATCAGGCAGGCGATCTGCTCAAGTGGTACCGCGAATTCATCCCCAGCGCTCCTCTGGACGCAAGCTGCTTCTTCGCTTTTCACACTATTCCCCCATCCCCTCATTTTCCTGAGGCGTATCATGGGAAAAAGATGTGCGCCTTGGTATGGTGCTGCGCCGGACCACAACACAAAGCGAACTCCATCCTGGGCGCTGTCCGCGCTTTCCGCGCCCCAGCCTTCGAAATGGTGGGCCCCATGCCCTATCCGGCCCTCCAAAGCATGTTTGACCCGCTCTATCCGCCCGGCCTGCAATGGTACTGGAAAGCAGACTTCCTGAAGGAAATTCCCGATGAAGCCATCGCCCAACACCTTCTTCACAGTTCCCGCCTCCCCACCACGCTTTCGACGGTTCACATCTATCCCATCAACGGCGCGGCGCACCGTCCCGCAAACTCGGATACGGCATGGAGCTACCGGGATGCTGTCTGGGCCCAGATCATCGCCGGCGTGGATCCCGATCCCGCCAATCGCGACCGCATCACCGCCTGGGCGCGGGACTACTTCGAGGCTCTCCACCCCTACTCCGCCGGCGGCGCATACGTCAACTTCCTGATGGATGAGGGCGACGAACGGATTCGCGCCGCTTACCGCGGCAACTACGACCGTCTCGCGGCCGTCAAAGCGAAGTACGATCCGGACAATTTCTTCAATATGAACCAGAACATCCATCCCAAGCGAGCCTGACGCGCTGCCGCGGCCTGCCAGTGAGGCGCATCAAAGACATTTCCTATGACAAAACATGAAGATTCGGATGCTCTGGTCTTTTTCGGCGCAAGCGGAGACCTCGCCTTCAAGCAGATCTTCCCCGCGCTTTATCAGATGGTTCGCAAAGGCGGGCTGAACGTCCCCATTATCGGCGTGGCCAAATCGGGGTGGACCATTGACAACCTCCGCGGGCGCGCCCGCGAAAGCCTCCAGCAGCACGGAGGCGCAGTCGATGAAGCAGCCTTCACACGCCTCGTCGAACGGATGCAATACATCGACGGCGACTACCGCGACATCGCCACGTTTCGCCAGTTGCGCGCCCTGCTCAAAGACGCGAAACGCCCCCTCCACTACCTCGCCATTCCCCCAAGCCTGTTCCGCGAAGTAGCCGAAGCGCTCCATCAGGCAGGCTGCGCCGAAGGAGCCCGCGTGGTGATCGAGAAGCCCTTCGGACGAAACCTTGCCTCCGCGCAGAGCCTGAATCAACTCCTCCTCCGCTATTTCCCCGAACCCGCCATCTTCCGCATCGACCACTTCCTCGGCAAGGAAGCCGTCGAGAATCTGTTGTTCTTCCGCTTCGCCAATACGTTCCTCGAACCGGTCTGGAATCGCAACTACGTCCACAGCGTGCAGATCATCATGG
The DNA here is from genome assembly GCA_020847975.1 of Bryobacterales bacterium. Classification (GTDB taxonomy): domain Bacteria; phylum Acidobacteriota; class Terriglobia; order Bryobacterales; family Bryobacteraceae; genus CADEFT01. The sequence goes on from JADLBD010000190.1 coordinate 2,884, forward strand.
CCGAGACCTTCGGAGTCCAGGGCCGCGGCCGGTTGTACGACGAACTGGGCGCAATCCGCGATGTCGTGCAAAACCATTTGCTCGAAGTGGTCGCCTTTCTCGCCATGGAGCCGCCGGTGAGAACCGAAGCTGAACCCTTGCGGAACGAGCAGGTGAAGGTGTTCGAGGCCATTCCGCCCATCGAGCCCCGCGGCGTCGTGCGCGGCCAGTACAAGGGCTATCGCAACGAAAGCGGAGTCGGCGCAGCCTCGAAAATGGAGACCTTCGTCGCCATCCGCCTCGAAGTGGATTCCTGGCGCTGGACAGGCGTTCCTTTCCTCGTTTGCGCCGGCAAGTGCATGCCCGTCACCGCTACCGAAGTGATCGTCAAACTGAAAAAATCGCCACTCTGGAAGCTTCCTGTCGGCAGCAACTACTTCCGCTTCCGGCTCGGTCCGGACTTCTCCCTCAGCCTGGGAGCGCAGGTCAAGCGCCCAGGCGCGCCCATGGAACCCGCGCCCGTCGAACTCTCCGCGATGAAGCTGAATGAGACCGGTGAACTGGCGTCCTACGAGCGCCTCCTCACCGACGCCATGCACGGCGACCCGATGTTATTCGTGCGGCAGGACGCCGTGGAAGCCGCCTGGCGCATCGTCGAACCCATCCTCGGCGGCAGCACACCGCTGTACGAATATGAACCGGGTTCGTGGGGCCCCGCGGAAGCCGCCCGCCTGGCGGAGCACGCCGCGGGATGGCACCGCCCGGCGCCTTAGTTGCCGTTATGCGCGCCGCAACGGGAATTCTGTTCTCGCTGTGCGGACTCACGCATTCTGGCTTCCATCTCCTGACTTCCCCGACTCCCATATCCCGAAGGGATATCAAGAGCGAAGCTCTTGCCCACACCTCGCCCTGCATTTTTCTCTAATAGATCCCGCCGCGAAGCCGAAAAAAAGGAATAGGACGGCGCGCAGCCTACCTCCGCGCCCGCGAAAGGAACCATGCGGATCCAGAAGGTTAAACTCACCGGCAGAGAACAGTTCTTCGGTGAAAACGAAATCATCGTGAGCAAAACCGATGCCCGCGGCATCATCACCTACGCCAACCTGACCTTCCAGGAGGTCAGCGGCTACACGGAAAAGGAACTCCTCGGCCAACCCCACAACATCATCCGCCACCCGGATATGCCTCAATGCATCTTCCGCTTCCTCTGGGATACCATCCGGGCGGGCAAGGAAATCTTCGCTTTCGTCATTAACCAATGCAAGGATGGCGGCCACTACTGGGTGCTTGCCCATATCACCCCCACCTATGACGCTTCCGGAAAGATCGCCGGCTATCACTCCAACCGCAGAGTCCCGGACCGGCAGGCGATCGACAAAATCCAGCCGGTTTACGCCGCGCTGCTCGCCGAAGAGCGCCGCCACCCAAACTCGGAACTGGCAATCAAAGCCGCCCTCGAAATGCTGGGAAAATACCTCGCGGACCAGCACATGGAATACGACGAGTTCGTCTTTTCGTTGATACCGGAGGAAGTGGAATGCAACAGCTAGAAGACCTCGCAATGTACAGGCACTGGATGGCGGAGATTGCCGCCGTCTGTGAGCGAGTCGCTGAAGGCGACCTCGAAGCCCGCCTCATCGGAGCCCCCGAGGACGAGACCCTCCGGCGCACGCATCGCCATCAATGCCATGCTCGACCAGACCGACGCCTTCGTCCGCGAAGCCCGCGTCTCTCTCGATTGCGCCAGCAAGAAGCGCTTCTACCGCCGCTTCATGCTGCGCGGAGCCAAGGGAGCCTTCCGCGTCGGAGCCCGCATGATCAACGAAGCCGGAAAGGAGATGGCGCGGCAAGACCACGCCATTCAGGATTCCGTCGCCGCCCGCCGCAGGATCGCTCAACAGTTGGACCACACCGTAAGCACCATCCGGCAGAGCGTCGCGGTCATCTATGACACCGCCAAGAAATTGTCACACTCGGCCGAAAAGACAACCCAGGAAGCTGCCGGAGCCGCCGCCGAGAGCGCCCATACCTCCGCCAGTGTGCAAAACGTCGCCTCCTCCACCGAGCAACTCGTCGTCGCCTTCGGTGAAATCGAGCAGCAAGTCGACGAATCCGCGAAGGTCGCCGGAAAAGCCGCCGTCAGCGCCCAAAAAATCAACTCCGTCATTACGCAACTCAACGAAGCCTCCCACAAAATCGGCGGCGTCATTCGCATCATTTCCCAAATCGCCCGCCAAACCAATCTCCTCGCCCTCAATGCCACCATCGAGGCTGCCCGCAGCGGCGAAGCCGGAAGAGGCTTTGCCGTGGTCGCAAGCGAGGTGAAGCACCTGGCGCAGCAAACCGCCTCCGCCACCGAGGAAATTCAGGAAGAGGTGAACGCCATCCAGAAGGCTGCCTCACAAACCGCCTCCTCCATTGCCGGCATCAGTGAGACCATCCACAACGTCGACGAGATTGCCAGAATGATCGCTCTTGCCGTCAACTCGCAGCGCGAGGCCACCAACGAAATCAGCAAGAGCGTCCAGGAAGCTGCGCACAGCGCTCAAGCCGTTTCCACCACCGTCGAAGATGTCAGCCGCGAGGCCCGCGTCACCAGCGAAGGAACCGCCGCCCTGCTCCAACCCGCCGATGAACTGATGGCCCAGGCCACCCTGCTCAGCCGCTCCTTCGAGGAACTGCTGGCCTCCATCCGCGCTTGAGCCTACTCACCGGAATGCGATCAATACATGCCCGGCTGCGATGGCCACGTATTGCTTCCCGTCCACCAGGAACGAGACGGGGTTGCACGCGATGCCATTTCCTGTCTGGAAATCCCAAAGCGGCTTCCCCGTCATCGCATCGAGCGCATAGAAGTTCCCCTCATCCGAGCCGCCAAACACCAGCCCTCCGGCTGTCGAAAGTACCCCCGCCCACGGAGGAGAGTGCAGCCGGAACTCCCAGCGCTGCTTGCCGCTGCCCGCATCCAGCGCCCGGATGGCCCCAAACGCCTTGTCGCCCCGCAGCGCCCGCTCGCCTCCCCCCGTAAACATCGCTCCCGGCTTATATTCCGCCTCGCCTTTGTAATAATAGGCCCCCATTTCCCTCACCGAAACAAACACCTGATTCGACGCCGCATCATACGATGGACTGAACCAGTTCGTCGCCCCTTGCAGGCTCGGCCACACCAGCGTCCCTTCTTCGCTCGGGTCCGTATTCGGCAGCACAATCGGACGCCCGCGGTCATCCATTCCCTTGGCCCACGTCTGCCTGGCGAACGGGGTCGCTTGCAGAAACTCCCCGCTCGCCCGGTCCAGCAGGTAGTAGAACGCGTTGCGGTTCGGCGTGGCCACCACTTTGCGCAACCGCCCCCGCACCGTCGTCTCGATCAGCATCGGTACCTGAACGGCATCCCAATCGTGCGTGTCATGCGGCGTGAACTGGAAATGCCATCGCCGCTTCCCCGTAGCCGCTTCGATCGCCAGCAGCGAACAGGAATACAGGTTGTCCCCTGGTCGCACATCCCCGTTCCAGTCCGGCCCGGGATTCCCCGTACCCCAGAAAATCAGGTCCAGTTCCGGATCATAAGCCCCGGTAACCCACGTGGGCGCCCCGCCCGTCTTCCACGCATCTCCGCTCCAGGTCTCACTGCCCGGCTCCCCGGGAGCCGGAACGGTCCAGTGCCGCCACGCGCGCTTGCCCGTCTTCGCATCGTAGGCGTCGACAAAGCCCCGGATCCCGGCTTCCCCTCCGCTGATGCCCACAATCACCTTGTCCCGAAGCGCCAGTGGAGCCGCCGTGATGCAATGCCCGGTCCGGTAATCGGCCACCTGCGCCTGCCACCGCACCGCTCCCGACCGCGCGTCCAGCGCCACCAGATAGGCATCCAGCGTCCCCAGAAAGATCATATCGCCCAGGATCGCGGCGCCCCGGTTCACGCGCCCGAAGCCGATCGTCTTCAGGTCCTTCGGCATCGGCCGGTTCCACGTCCACAACGCCCGCCCTGTGCGTGCGTCCAAGGCTGCGGCGAAATTCGGCCCCGTGACATACATCACCCCGTCCACCACCAGCGGCGAGACTTCGTTCTCCCCCGTCTCGAATTGGTAGATCCACGCCGGTTTCAATGAGGCGACATTCGCCGGCGTCAGTTGTTTCAGCGGCGAGTGCCGGTGCCCGGCATAGTTGCCCGAATACGTCAGCCAGTTCTGCGGCTCCTGTTCCGCATTCCGGATGCGCTCGAAGGAAACCTGAGCCGGAAGTGTCATGGCGAACAGCAGAAGAGCGAGTTTCATGGTTCCCCTCTCAGACTGGCGAGATAAGCGATGAGATTGCCGAGTTCGGCTTCGCTCAGCTTCCCTTGATAGGAAGGCATCGACGATCGCCCCGCGAGTTTGCGGAGATCCTTAATCTCCGCCTTTCGGAACGAATGGTAGCGGCCCGAAGCGTCCTGAATCTGGATGGTGAAGGAATCCTCGTTCACCCGCTGCCCGCTTACCCTCCGCCCCGCCACGGTCGTAATCTCCACATAAAGGTAACCCTCCGGAACCGCCGCCCCCGGACGGACCATCGCCTCCCGCAGGTACTCCGCGTTTCGCCGCACTCCGATTTCCGTCAACTCCGGCCCCATCGCCGCCCCCTCGCCATTCACGATGTGGCACTGCCCGCAGCCCGATCCTTCGAACGTCCGCCGCCCCGCCCCCGCGTCACCCGGAAGATCCACCTTCTCGACGCGCCCCAGCGAGCGCACGAACGCCGCCACCAGGTTCACCTCGCGCTCGCTCAGTTGCCACGCTCCCGGCATCTCCGTACCGGCAATGCCGTTCTTGATCACATCGGCGATCGCCTCCTCGCTCGACCCGTGTTTAAGTCTGGGTTGGGCAAGATTCGGACCGCGGCCTCCCGTTCCCGTCTGGCCATGACAGGGCGAGCAGTGCCCCTGATACAACTTCTTCCCCTGATTCAGGTCCTCGGGCGTCTGGGCGCAAAGTCCCGCGCTGCCGAGGAACAGGACCACGATGGCAAGCATGATACAGCGTAGGATGCCACAAAGCGCGGCGCGCGACTAGCCGCCGTGTCCCACGCTATTCAACGTCGACAGGCACGGGAAGCGAGGAGTATCCAAAATTGACGTCACGGCGGAACTGGATGCTGACCCGCCCAACCGGAGAATCCGCCGGTACGCGCAAATTGACTTGATAAACCCCTACCGTGCCCGGCGCGAGCCCGCAGAACAGCACCTCCCCTTGCGCGGTTCCGAAATATACCTGGGGTTGGTCCACCACGAAGCTCAAAGGCTCCGCCGGCGCGACATCAGCGCCGCTCACCGCCGGATCCACAGCGCCGAACCCGATGGCGTACAGCACGATCACCTCATTGCGGCGTGCAGGATTTTGAGGAGTGACCAAACTCCAATCCGCGGCGTGGAATGCCAGTGCTGATTGATCGGGCTGCCGGAATAAGGAGGGATAAGGTGTCACGATCTCCACAAACGTAGGCAGACTCCTGCGGCCATTGTTGTTCACCGCTACATGCGCGATGTTTGACACTCCTGGCACACTGCCAGTCACGTCCCAGGGAACCAGGAAATTGATCTGCTCCACGCCATTCACGTTTGCCACGGCATACAAGGGCGCCGGCCGCCCTCCAACCTCCACGGAGACTCCGTCCAGCACCGTAGGCAGCGGCGTTTTGTCAGCGGTAATGATGCCCTCATGCGCAGTGATGTTCTTTCCGAACAGCGCGACAATGAGCCCTGGAATCAGATTCGTGCCCCTTATGTCCGCGGCGTCCGTAAGCCAGTCCCACCGGATCAAGGGCGCGGTTCCCTCCATCCCGACTTTGGTGATGAAGTTCCATTGCGATTTCGATCCCGACAGCGGCCATGCCGGAGCTATTGGGAGGCTTCCACCCGACAGGCCCGCCACCACGAAGTCGCCGGACGCGTTTGCCGCCAGTCCTTGAAGCTTGTCGTCTTGCCTGCCACCCAGAAAGCTTGAAAAGATCAGATCCATCTTCGGCATTTCGAACACGGATACAAAACCATCCCAGCAGAAGCGGAACGGCATCAACGGATCAAGGCCGCACCGGGCCACGACTTCTTGGCTCCCCCGCCAGTCAATCCCAGGCTGGATCGGATCCACTTCCGGCAACCCGGTCTTGTCCACATAGTCGACACTACCGGCAACATAAACCTTGTCCCCGGACATCGCCACAAATCGCCCCTCATCCGCGTGGAGGTAGGTGGAATACAAGAGATTCGCGCCGCTTGCATCCAACTCCGAAAAAAATACGGCGTGCGGAGTGGTCTCCAAGGCATCTTTGGTCGTCGGAAAGTCCTTGGATTGAGTATTACCCGTAACAAAGGCCCGCCCGAAGCGATCCACGGCAACTCCATAGGCTGTGTCAAAACCCGAGCCGCCAAGGAACGTCGCATATACCAAACTCGTTCCTGCGGGGTTGATCTTTACTACGAAACCCTGCGAACAAGGGAGATCCGAGCACACCGCCGCTCCAAAGTTCTCCTGGAACGCCCCTCTCGTCGTCGGAAAATTCGGGGAGTATGTATTCCCGGCAACAAAGGCGTTGCCTTGCTCATCGACTGCGATCGATCGCGCTTGATCGCTGCCATTGGATGCTCCGCCAAGGTAGCTGGCGTATACAAACTGGCCCGACGAGTTGAGTTTGCCTACAAACCCCGCGCTTGATCCGCCGGCCACGGGTTGGAATGCCCCAGGCGTCACCGCCAAATGCCCGGCGCCCGCCGAGCCGCAGAAATACACACTCCCCGCCGCATCCATTGCCATTGAGGCTATCCCGCCGCCGATCGTAACCGAGAAGAGTACCGCCTTCCCATCCGCCCGTAGCTTGGTGACGACCTCGCCCGCGCTGTGGTTCACCAAACCAGGATACGAAGTCGAGAGACTGAGCCCTGCCACATACACGTCGCCTTCACGATCCACCGCCACCGCGTGTGCATACTCGTCCGACTCCCCCCCGAGCAAGGTCGAGTAGACCATCGACTTCCCCTCCGGATCGATCTTGGTCACGTAAATGTCTGAGCGTCCCCTCCGCTCCCGCTGATAGGCGCCCTCTGTCGTCGGGAAATCGTTGCTCCAGGTCGTCCCCACCACGTACGTGAATCCTAGATCATCCAGCGCCACCGCGACAATTGCATCCATGGCACCCAGGGTTTCGAACGGTGGCGGTCGAATCGTTCCGCTAAGGCTCACCGAGAAACGCACCACCGGATCAATCACCAACCGGCGGCTATGATCGTACGCGCCAACGGCGAATCCGACTTCGTGCTGGCCATGCAACACGAAGCCTGCCTCCACCGGAACACGCCTTCCCTGCACCATCTGGAAGGCTTGCGGCTTGCTGTGCCGGATGGTGACCGCCCCGCGATGGATGACCAAATCCCCTTCCGCACTCAAACTGAGGCGATCTCTCTCGCTGAACCGCATCCGAATGGCAGCCACGCTGGCCCCAGGCGCCAATATCCAGTCGTACTCCACTCCCTCGGGGTGGGAAGAAACCTGCAGCGAGGCGCCTGAAAACAGGTCGTCATGTCGCCCTGGCTGTGCAAGCAACGCTTCCAACTGGATAGGCGAACTTCGCGAATGGGAGAATCCAGGACCTTGCAGAATTCCAGCAAGGCAAAGAACGGTGAGACCTGCTGCGCTTCGAGCGTGCACGAATCTAAGCCTCCTCTCATACTATGGGATCTTGAGCGCCACCACCGCTTCGCCCGACGTGGGTACGCTGATCGCCAGGCTCTGTTGTCCGTTAGCGACGGGCTGTGAGAGCGCGTCCTGCACCGGCACGGCAGCATCCAGGAAAAGCCTCAGCGCAATCCCCGGTGGCACTCCGATGCTATACGTGTACTGTGTCGCGGAGGCTGCCGACAAAACCGCGGCATAGTACATGCCGGTACTAGTCGAGACGCCAATCCGGAACCGCTTTCCAGTCAGGATTCTCCCGGCTGGATCCTGGACGACGAAGTTCAACACCACTCCGGTCCGCAGATTCGCCACTACGCCAGTGCTGGTTTTGCCGGCCGCGACATCCACCACTGGTTGCGGCTGCGACCAATCGCAGGAGGGAAGTTGCGCTTTCGCCACGCCGGTGGCGCACACGACGTAATGGCCGGGAGGCAACTTCTGGAAGGCAAAACCGCCCGCCGCATCCGAAAGCATGAAGGTCGTGTAAGCTGGCCCAATGGGGAGTAGAACCCCCTGAGAGTTCTTCCGCAGGTCAGGCGGCTTTCTTACCCACACCCTCGCGCCTGCAACCGCTTTGGCCCCATCCAACACCACCGTACCAAGCAGACTACCAGTTTGGGCCGTCCCGGCCCCCTGGTACAGCATCGTGAGTACAACGGCAAATAAGAACTTGTACATGGCATTCCCCTCCAGCAGACCATCATTGGGCAAATGGGTTATCCGGGGTTAATAGCACCGGATTCGTTGTACACTGCGTCGAATCCTGGATACTGTTCCATGCGTTAATGAACAGATTCGACCGGTAAGCCTGACGCAACGTGCTCGACCGTAGGCCATCCGCAGCCTGTCTCGCCAGGCTGGGCGTTTCGTCGGCGCAGGGTTGGACCATGTTTGCCTCTCCCAGCCGCGCGCTGGTGTGTCCATATTTGTAGAGGAAGGAGTCAAGCGCGTTGAACACAATTTGCGCATGCTGGGTTGCGTTGAACAAGGAAGGGCAACTGATATTGCTCGGGTTATCGATCAGGCAGTCTTGGATGCTCGTGCAGGAGTAGTCGGCATACCCTGCGTTACCATTCCCATCCCCTGCCACACAGAAATGTGCATGCACATCCACGGTTTTGACAACTCCGAGAAGAGGAGCCGCCGGAAGTTGCGGTCCGTGGATTTGCCCACCTGGCGACTTGCACGCAAGGCCGTTGTTATCGAGCGGGTTCAAAATGTCTTCTTCTCCGAACGGTTGTCCGGCAAACGCAGCATTGAGAGCGGACGAAACAAGCAGGAAAGCCGAGTCGTCGTACGGCGAGGTGCAGTCCGCACTCACCCTCCACCCTCTGTTGAGGGGAGTCGACATGGTAACAATGTCACTACTGAAGCCATTCAGTGTGGCAATCTGCCGAAGCCTATCGACCACAGGAACACCGGGCAGTCCGGTTTGTGTGTCGATCGTTTTGTTGTCGTAGATCAACCTCGCCTCCACCTCGGCTCCTCCCACGTTGACTTCGTTCTCGAGGTCGAATTCACCGATCGCCATCCCCGCAGCGTTAGCCGCAATCAGAATCTGCTGGAAGAGATTGAAGAAGTTATCCCAGCCGTTCCAGCCAGAAAAGAGCCCTTGTGGCTGTCCCGCGGCGTTACCATAGTCATCGTGCTGGCCGAGTCCGACGCAATCGATGTTGTAGCTGATGTCGTTGGGGTTCTGCTGGTTGATCACCTTCCTAAACCCCCACGGCGTCCAGGGATAGAAGTACAGGGTGACATCCGGAGGGCTCCCACAAGTGGTAAGACTCCTCGTTTTGTAGGCAAAGCACCCATCGCACTGCTGCGTAGACTCCTGCATCCCAGACCAACTGCCCACGAAGACCGGCGTCGGGATAACTCTCTGGATTCCGTAGCTCTTCAGGTCCGCGAAGAAACTCTGCAATCTCGGTATCCAATCCGTAGTATCGACCGTTCCGTCGCTGTGGAAGGGAGTGCTGGAGGTATTGCCAAGGGGAAAGAAGAACCGGACTCCGGTAACCCCCTGCTGTCCGTAGTTAGCCGCCGAGTACACGCCGGAGGAGGTGTCCGGGCTCAAAATCTTCTTGATACAGCTACGCACGCTCAGCGAGGAATCCCGGCAGCCGTTCAAGCCGGACAAAACTGCGTTGTGCGTGTCATCGTATTGGTCGATCGGAATCGCGCCCAGATTGATTTCCGCGCGCGCCGGGCTGATCCCCCCTGTGCCCGCTGAATAAGAGCTTCCCGGGCTATACGGGTCATAAACACCCATGGTGCCGCGAACGACAAAGAACGAAGACTCTCCACGTGGAATTGGTTCGTTGCCGCAATAGTAACCGGAACCCTGGTTACCTGCGCCGGTAAGCTCTTGCAGGCACGACCCGTAAACCGTCCCATTGGAAACAAAGTCAATCATCCGCAGGTTCACGGCTTTCTGCACGAAGTTGTACCAGACATACCCCGTCCCGGCGTCGCTCTGAAAATACACCGGAGTAGCCAGATTCAGCACGTCCCGGCGCGGATCAGTGTTGGGAATGGTATTTGGAGGGCACGAATCCGCTGGCGAGATAGTGCAAAACGAATTCGTGACCTGCCCACGAGTTCTATACTCCCAGGCTCTAACCCCGAACACAGTCATCTCTCCCCAGGTAATCGAGTTATTCACGCAGTAAGTGGTCGATGTACATCCCGATGTAATTCCCAGATCCCGCATCTTTTGTATGTATTTGAACCAGGGGTGGGACGGAAGCACGTCTGTAAAATAAGGGCTTGTGGAATAAGTGAAGTTTTCTGGGGTGCCCGCAAGCGCCCAAAATAGTCCACGGATAATCAACACGGCCATCTCCCCCCGTGTGATGGCTTGGTCATAGCAAAACGTGGTTGTCGTGCACCCGGAGGTGATCCGGTTCTCGCGCATGAAATGCGGAAGACTGTAGTACGGCTTGTTGGTCGGGATATCGGTGAAAGCGATCGATGGAAGAATCTCGATGGCGCTGATGGTTGCGCTCGACACCTTCGGGACAAACTGAATACTAATGGAACCGTTGGTAACCGGAACGGTGAACGTACGGTCCACAGCCGTGTTGTACGCGTTTGGCCCCGCTAGGTAGATGCTGTGATTGGTCAACACCTGCCGTCCGTTGATGATCACGTCAAAGCGCCGTGCGTAGTCAGCCGTAATTTCCGCCCACTTCAGGGTAACGCCATACGAGCCGTTGGTCACGCTGAATGTATAACTTAGAGCCCCATTACTCGTGGTGAACCGCTCCGATTGATACAGCGGCTGTGTGCTTGTATTGTCGATCGTGCTCCCGACGCTCAATGAGGAACTGCTGCCGCTGAAGCCGAAGTCGGCGTTCCATGTGTTCCCCGCTCCATCCACGTATGACGACCCACCGCAGTTGACGCGGATTGTTGTTTGTCCTCTCAGTGGTATGGCCGTCAAGAAGCCAAACGCAAGAAGTAGCAACGGACGTACCGGCATTGGGGATGGCGAAATTGCTGCCAAAAGGCGAACCGACATCATTCACGCTCCTCGCAAAGACATGAATTGTAAGCCAAACCACGTAGATTGCGTGTTTCAACCGACTGCGCGCAGCGGAAAAAATGGCAATCCATCGATTACTCGATCCAGTATCGCTGAATACTAGCAGAATTCAATAGAAAACATAAGAATGGCATCAGGAATCTCGCATCGGGGGCGCCCTGTCTCGGCCGCCGCACTCTGGCATAAACGCCGGCGCAAACAGTTGCCGTCGCCGGGCTGGAACTACTGGGAACTTGTTCTAATCCCCCGAGTCTTCCAACCTGATAGACTGCCTTGGATGACTCGCCGCGACCTCCTCGGCGCCGCCGCCACCGCAGCCTTCCCCCAACCGGCCCCCACTCGCCCCAACATCCTCTTCATCCTCGCCGACGACCTCGGCTTCGGTGACCTCGAATGCTACGGCCAGCAGCGCATCCGCACCCCGCACATCAGCCGCCTCGCCGCCGAAGGCATCCGCTTCACCCAAGCCTACGCCGGCAGCACCGTATGCGCCCCTTCCCGCTGCTGCCTCATGACCGGCAAGCACACCGGCCACGCCACCATCCGCGGCAATCGCAAGCCCGAACTCGGCCTCGCCCCCCACGAAGCCACCGCCGCCTCGCTCCTCAAATCCGCCGGCTACCGCACCGCCCTCTTCGGCAAATGGGGCCTCGGCGGCTTCGACATGGACAGCACCCCCAACTCCAAGGGCTTTGACGAATTCTTCGGCTACCTCAACCAGCAGCACGCCCACGCCTCCTTCCCCGAGCATATCTGGGAAAATCGCACGGAAATCTTCCTCACGGACAACTGGTTCCATCAACACAAGACATTTTCCAACGATTTGTTCACCGAAAAAGCCGTCCATTTCCTCGAACATCAAACCGCGCAGCAACCCTTCTTCCTCTACCTCACCTACACCATCCCGCACGCGAACAACGAGCTCGGGCGCTTCCAAAAGAACGGAATGGAGTGCCCCGATCTCGGCATCTACGCCAAGGAAGATTGGCCCGAAGTCGAAAGAACCTTCGCCGCCGCCATAACCCGCATGGACACCGCCATCGGCCGCGTCCTCGACACCCTCAAAGCCAAGGGCCTCGACGAAAACACCCTCATCTTCTTCTCCAGCGACAACGGACCCCACCACGAAGGCAACCACGATGCGAATTTCTTCCATAGCTCCGGCGTCCTCCGCGGCACGAAGCGCGATCTCTACGAAGGCGGCGTCCGCGTCCCTACCCTCGCCCGCTGGAAAGGAAAAATCACCCCTGGCCAGACCAGCGCCTTCCCCTGGGCCTTCTGGGACTTCCTCCCTACGGCCGCCGAACTGGCCGGCCTCCCCGCTCCCTCCGGCCTCGACGGCTTCTCCATCCTCCCCACCCTACTCGGCAAAAAACAGAAGCATCATGACCACTTCTATTGGGAATTCCACGAGGGCGGCTTCCAGCAGGCGGTCCGAAAAGGCGATTGGAAGCTCGTCCGCCAGCGCCCCCGCATGAACCTTGAATTGTTCAACCTCGAACACGACCTCAGCGAAACCCAGGACGTTGCCGCCGAAAACCCCGCCGTCGTCGCTGATCTTCGCGCCCTCTTCCGTGCCTCGCGTGTCGATCACAAGGAGTTCCCCACTAAGGAAAGGTGAAAAGCGTATCCGTCCCATGCACGCCATCCCCTGTTTGCTGCTGCTCCCCGCGCCCTCCCGCCTCATCTCGCTCGGTAGCGTCGACATCGCCATCATCGCCATCTATTTCGCCGTCGTCCTCTTGATCGGCGTCTACCTCAAAGGCCAGTCCGGCACGGGAGAGGATTTCTTTCTCGCCGGCCGCGAAATGACGGCCTGGATCGCCGGCCTCAGTTTCCTCTCCGCCAACCTCGGCTCCCTCGAGCTGATGGGCTGGGCCGCCGCCTCCTACCAGTACGGCATCCTCGCCACCCACTGGTATTGGATTGGAGCCATCCCCGCCATGCTCTTCCTCGGCATCGTGATGATGCCGTTCTATTACATCTCGAAAACCCACTCCGTCCCCGGCTATCTCCAACTCCGCTTCGGCGAGCCAAGCCGCGCGCTCTCCGCCGTCTCCTTCGCCTTCATGACCGTCCTCATGAGCGGCATCAACATGTACTCCATGGCCCTCGTCATGAAAGTCGTGCTCGGCTGGGATATCAACTTCAGCATCTGGGTCTCCTCCCTCACCGTCGCCGTCTACGTAGCCCTCGGCGGACTCCGCTCCGCCATCTTCAACGAAGTCCTCCAATTCGTCCTCATCTGGCTCGGCTCCCTCCTCATCCCCATCCTCGGCCTCGTCGAAGCCGGCGGCTGGGACGGCCTCCAGAAGCGCATCGCCCACAACTTCGCCGCCCAGGACTACACCCACCTCTGGCGCACCCTCGGCTCCTTCTCCGATAACCCCATGGGTATCCACTGGACCGGCATTGTCCTCGGTCTCGGCTGGGTCATCTCCTTCGGCTACTGGACCACTGACTTCCTCGTCGTCCAACGCGTCCTCGCCGCCAAGGACCTCCGCTCGGCAAAGATGGCGCCCGTCATCGGGGCCAGCTTCAAAATGCTCGTCCCCTTCATCGTGATCCTCCCTGGCCTCCTGGGCCTTGGCGTGCTCCCTATGAAACTCGTGGGCGAAGGCGCGGCCGTCGCCTCCGGCGGGCACAGCTATAACGAAGTGCTCCCGCTCATGCTCGCCCGCTACTGCGGCCCCGGCCTCCTCGGCCTCGGCATCACCGCCCTCATCGCCGGATTCATGTCCGGCATGGCAGGCAATGTCAGCGCCTTCGCCACCGTCTGGACCTACGACATCTACCGCGCCTTCATGAACAGGAACGCCGGCGACGCGCACTACGTCGGCATGGGACGCTGGTGCACCATCATCGGAGTACTGGTCAGCATCGGCACCGCCTACCTCGTCATGCAATTCCAGAGCATCATGGACTACGTCCAGGCCCTCTTCAGCTTCTTCATCGCACCCCTCTTCGGCACCGTCCTCCTCGGCATGCTCTGGAAGCGCGCCACTCCCGCCGGTGGATTCTGGGGTCTCCTCGCCGGCACAGTCTCCTCCATCGGCATGTGGGCCTGGGTCAAGGCCGATCCCTCCGCCCTCCGCATCATCGCCCTCTCCCCGGACGCCCGCGACATGGCCGAAAACATGTACCGCGGCCTCTGGTCCTGGATCATCTGCGTCGCCGTCACTTACCTCGTCAGCATGATGACCACCCCGCTGCCCGAAAAGAGCCTCGCCGGATTGGTCTACGGCTGCACCGAAATCCCCGGAGAAGGCGCCATCGCTCTCCACCACCGCCCCGCCTTCTGGGCCGCCATCGTCATCGTGGTCTTCTTCATCCTGAATCTCTACTTCTGGTAATCCTATGTCCCATGGCAAAGAAGTCATCTCCATCTGGTTCTTCGTTGGCGCACTGTTGCTCATCTACGGTGTACTCATCACCGGAGCGGGCATCTACGGACTCAACCACCCTCCCCAAACCGAAGTCGTGCTCTGGAACCTCCACGCCGCCATCTGGTGGGGTGCGCTATTGATTGTTCTGGGCGCAATCTACCTGTACCTCTATGCGCCCTCCAGGAGAAATCGTTCGTGAATGAAAAAATGACCTTCGGACTCGTGGTCGGAAACCGCGGATTCTTCCCAGGCCACCTCGCCCGCAGCGGGCGCGACGAAATGATCGCCACCCTCGAAGCCGCCGGCTACGGCGTGGTGTGCCCGGCGCCCGGGCAGACCCGCCACGGCGCTGTCGAATCCCGCGAGGAAGCCCGCTTCTGTGCCGCGCTCTTCCGCGAACACCGCGACGCCATCCACGGCATCATCGTCACCCTCCCCAACTTCGGCGACGAAAAAGCCATCGCCGAAACCATCCGCTCCGCCGGACTCAATGTCCCCATCCTCATCCAAGCCTTCCCCGACACCGCCGGCAAGATGACCATCGCCGACCGCCGCGATAGCTTCTGCGGCAAAATGAGCGCCTGCAACAACCTCGCGCAGTACCGCATCCCCTACTCCCTCACCCGCCTCCACACCGAGACGCCCTCCTCTCACGAATTCACCCTCGACCTCGCCTGGTTCGCCGCCGTCTGCCGCGTCGCCAATGGCCTCCGCCGCCTCCGCATCGGAGCCATCGGAGCCCGCCCCGCCGCCTTCAACACCGTCCGCTACAGCGAAAAAATCCTCGAAGCCAACGGCATCTCCATCGAACCCATCGACCTCTCCGAAATCTTCGGCCGCATCGGCAAACGCGGCGACAGCGACCCCGCCGTCACCGCCAAGCTGGATCAGATCCGCGCCTATGTCTCTACCGAAGGAATCCCCGCCGAAGCGCTCACCAAAATGGCCAAACTCGGCGCCGTCATCAACGAGTGGATGTCCGCCAATGACCTCGACATCAGCGCCGTCCAATGCTGGACCTCCATGGAAGAATACTTCGGCGTCGTCCCCTGCACCATCATGAGCATGATGAGCAACAGCCTCATGTCGAGCGCCTGCGAAGTGGACGTGCCCGGCGTCGTCGGCATGCACGCGCTCCGCCTCGCCTCGGAAACACCCAGCGCCATCCTCGATTGGAACAACAACTACGGCGACGATCCGAACAAGGCCGTATGCTTCCATTGCAGCAACCTCCCGAAACATTTCTTCGAGTCCGTCAAGATGGACTACCAGGAAATCATCGCCGGAACCGTGGGCAAGCTCAACACCTTCGGCACGTGCGTCGGCAAGGTCAAAGCTGGCCCCATGAGCTACGCCCGCTTCTCCACCCATGACACCACCGGCAGGATGCGCGGCTATGTCGGTGAAGGCCGCTTCACAGATGACCCGCTCCTCACCTTCGGCGGAGCCGGCGTTGTCGAGATCCCCAGGCTCCAGGATCTGCTGCGCTACATTTGCGAGACCGGCTTCGAACACCACGTCGCCGCCAGCTTCAGCCAAAGCGCCTCCGCCGTCCACGAAGCCACAACGAAATACCTTGGATGGGAGATGTACTGGCACAGATGATGCTCCCACAGTTGCGGGAAGAGGTCCTCGAAGCGAATCTCGAAGTCGTGCGCAGGGGCCTCGTCCTCTACACCTTCGGCAATGCCAGCGGCATCGACCGCGGAGCCGGCCTCGTCGTCATCAAGCCGAGCGGCCTCCCCTACGACAGAATGACCCCCGCCGATCTCGTCATCGTCGATCTCCAGGGCGAAATCATCGAGGGAGCCATGCGCCCTTCCTCCGACCTCCCCACCCATCTCGTGCTCTACAACGCCTTCCCCGCCATTCGAGCCATCGTCCACACACACTCCCGCGCCGCTACCGCCTTTGCCCAGGCCCGACGCGAGATCCCCTGCTTCGGCACCACCCACGCCGATTACTTCTACGGACCCATCCCCGTCACCGCCCCTATGACCGCCGACGAAATCCGGACAAACTACGAAGAGAACACCGGCCAAGCCATCGTCCGTCGCTTCCACGCCCTCGATCCCCTACAAATCCCCGCCGTCCTCGTCTCCGGCCATGCCCCCTTCACCTGGGGCCAATCCGCCATCGAAGCCGCCCACCACGCCGTCATCCTCGAAGAGGTCGCCGATCTGGCCACACGCACACTCGCCCTAAACCCCTCCGCAACACCCATCCCCCAGCCCCTGCTCGACAAACACTTCCTCCGCAAACACGGCGCCGCCGCCTACTACGGCCAAAAGTGAACCCGTTGTCCCTTACCGTCCTCACGAGCCAATCGATCCAACTTTGGATTACCGCGGAGTTTCAACTTCCGCTTTGCCGGCCGCGAGACACCATTGCCGCGGCATGAGCCGCGCCTGCACCAGCCTGCTAGTGGCCGATCAACCTCTTCGGAATGCCGCCAGGACACGCCGGAGCTCCGGGGGACATAGCCGCTAGCACCTGCAAACAGAGATTGTTCATGTAGCTGTTAGTGCCGGCCGGGTTCGGATCGTAAATGTCGCCCAAAACAGTATTCCCGAGAGTCTGGTTGTCGCTGATCGTGTTTCCGGTGCCCCATACAAAGATCCCGCTCGCATTCCCCGATGTATTATTTCCACGAATTGAGTTGCCGCTGGATCCCGGCGCCACCAATATCCCTAATCCGAATCCAGTGGAATAAACCGGAAAAGACCCGGGAGTAACAAGGACCAAAGAGCTTGCCCCCGTGATCTCGTTTCCATGAATGTCATTCCCTTGAGTGGCGCCCCCTCCAGTAGTAACGAGAACCGCGATTCCGTTATTAGCGGCGCCGATAGCTTGGGCGCCGGATAACGAGAATCGGGAGATGCTGTTGGAACTGATTACGTTACCGCTGCCTCGCACGGAGATTCCGTTGCCACAGGCGCCGACGACGACTACTTGGCTCACAGTCGAATTGTTACCGGTCACCCCGATCGCAGCGACGCCCTGGAACTGTGTAATGATGCCTGGCCCCTGGATAACTGCCCCGTCCATGCCGTTGGTACTGATCGCGGCGCCTCCCGTCGCGCCGGTGCAATGATCCAGCGCGCCATTGACGCCCGTAATGGTGTGCCCATTCAACTTAAGTTGAAGGTTCGGAGCACCAAACTTAATACAGGGCGCTATCGCGCCACAGGTCACGTCTCCGGTTAGCTTGCTGTCTTCGGTGATCGTTTTGGTGCTGGAAATCAAACCGGAAAGATCCTCGCCCCGAGCCATCCCCCACGCCGACAATGAAGCGAGGAGCAAAAGTGTGGTCCTGTTCAAACGTTGATAGCACATAGCCTTCCCCTCTGATGCAGACCTCGTCACAAGAACCAGTTAGGACAGCAGTATACACCGGCCCGCAATCCAGATGTCAAGGGGCGTCTTGTCCAATACAAGATGAGCCTGAAGCGGGAACGTGTTTCCAATACAAGATGAGCCTGAACAGGATCAAGCGGGCATGCTGGAGAGTTGACAATTGGCATGGTGGAACGGAAGGTCCTAAGC
>JADLBD010000191.1 GCA_020847975.1 Bryobacterales bacterium
ATCCACTCTGGAAGAAAACTGCGATAAATCCTGGGGGGCTTGGGGGGGCAAAGCCCCTCATCAGAACAAATGGATCTCTTCCCAATTAACAGTTGCCCGATCTGCCCACAGATTCTGCTATAGAGCCAGAATTCCTTACTCCTCGATCGAATAGGGCCGAATCCGTCCGATACGGATAGTGTGAAGTCGATGACTACCGAAAGCCTTGAAAACTCGGCTTCCGTAACGGAATTGGTCGCGTGGATGGACCTGACCTGCTCCCTGTTGGACGCGCTGGCAACGCACGCATTCCGGTGGAACCAGGCCGATTACGAAAGCTTCCGCCAAGGGATGAAAGAGACGTTACAGACACTGAAGAGCCAGCCCACGCCTTCGTCGGTACTGATTGCGGCGGGGACGCTATCGCAACGGATCGAGCACTACAACCAAGGGGCGCAGCAGGTAGTGGAGAGGTCCGTGGAGGAGTTGCGGGACATCATACGGGTGTTGATGTCGTCGATTGAATCCATCCGGACCGATTTTGACGATTCCGCCACCGCGCTGCACCACATCGAACAGATTGTCGGCAAGACGCAAACGTCGGAGGAGTTGCGTGTAGCCAAAGTGCAGCTTACGCATGCGCTTGGCAAGCTGACGGAGAAGACCAAGGAGCGCAAGCAGGAGACCTCGGAGTTGCTGAACAAACTTCAGGAGCGTGTGCTGATCCTGGAGCACTCCTCGACGCTGGGCTCGGCACAGCGGCATGGGGAGCCTGCCGCCGGGCAGAAGCAGGCAGTGGCCGCGCATCCGGCTCCGGCGGCCGAGGCGCGGGGTGCGGATGCCGGCCCACCCGCCGCGGATCCTCCTGTCCGGCAACAGAGTGGGGGGGAGCCCAAGCTGGACCCGTTGACGGGGCTGTTGAACAAGGAAGCGGCCGAGGATACGATTCTGGACCTGCGATCAAAGCCGGGGCAGTACTATCTGGCGGCTTTTTATGTCCAGCGCATGGCCAGGCTGAATGCGCGCTACGGGGATAAAGTCGCCAACGAATTGCTGTTCCTGTGCGCGCAGCGGCTGGTGAATAATCTGCTGCATCCCAATGATCAGCTTTTTCGCTGGCGCGGGCCGGCGTTTGTGGCAGTTCTCGAGCGGGAGGACGGGGTTCAGGACGTGCAGCGAGAGGTGCGCCAGCGGATTGAATCGCGGTTTCAGTGCGAGTTGCGCGGCGGCGCGCTGCTGGTGTCCATCGAGCTCGCTTCGACGGTGATCCCAACGAAGAAGGGAACGCTGCCGGAGCTGATCGAACAAGTGGAGGGCTTCTTCACGGCGCAGTCGACCCGGGCCTGAGGCAAGCGTTACACGACGTCCGCGAAGGTTCTGCGCAGGCGTGTGAACCAGGCGTGTCCGGCGAGAAAAACCACTATCGCCAGCAGCCACAGCTTCACCAACATGGTCCAGGAGGGAACCGAGCCATCGAGGAAGATCTCCCGGTATCCGCGCACGATTTGAAACATGGGATTCTTCGCCAGCAACGGGACCAGGGCTTTCGGAAGAGAAGTTTCCGGGTAGCAGATGGGCGTGAGAAAGAACCATAGCGTCAGCAGGAAGGTCATCACCTGGGCGAGATCGCGGAGAAAGACGCCCAGCGCGGCGAGAAACCAGCACAGGCCGAGGGTGAAGAGGACCTGAGGAACCAGCAGGAGGGGGAGAAGGGCGGCGGTCCAGGGGAGGGTTCCGCGGATGAGCAGGAGCGCGGCCAGATAGAGGACCGTGGCGAAGAGGGAGGTGACTAATCCGGCAATCACCTGGTTGACCGGCAGGATCGTCACGGGGAACACCAGTTTCTTCACGAAGTTCCGGTATTCGAAGATGACGTAGGGCGCGCGGCCCACTGGTTCGCTGAAGGCCAGCCAGGGCAACATCCCGGCGAGGAAATAGAGCGCGAAGCCCGCGCGGCTGGGATCGTTCCCGAAGCGGCTCTCGAGCACGATGCCGAAGACGAAAAAATAAGTGGCCATCAACAGGAGGGGGTGAAGAATGGTCCAGGCGGCATCGCCGAAGGAGCCGCGATAGCGCGCGAGAATCTCCCTGCGCGTCAAGGAGCCGATGAGGCGGCGATGGATCCAGACGTCCTCGAACGGCTGAGTGAGCATCCTTCGGAGTGAAGGAACGAGGTTCGCCCGGCGCATCCGGCGCAAGGTGGACGAGGACACCGCGTGGCGGCTGATGACGCCGCCGCGCACTTCCGCATCGACGAGAAGCAGCGGTTCGCCGTGGGTATAAAGCCAACCCTGGCGCGGATGCAGGGCGGAGACATAAACCCGGTAACAGCCATCCTGCGGAGGCAGCGTGATGGTCACGCGCGCGCGGGTGGAAGCGCCGGGTTCCACTTCGCCTTCGAGCGTGGTCCATTCGCCTTCGGTGATGAAGATCGCGGTGGAGGGATCGAAGACCTGCCAGCCCATGGCAAATCCTTCCTGCCCGCGCCACGCCTGGCTGCCGCGATTCTCGAGGATGAACTCGAGGCGCAGTTCTCCCTGTTGCGCGGAACATTCCACGCTCGCGTCACGATACCGGACAAGGTGGGCCACTTAGCTGTACAGCCAGGAAGGATAGCGCTGTTTCACCGGGCCTGTCTTGCGGCCGACGGCATAGATGCCATCGCCGCGCAACTCGAGGGGCAGCAGGTAGCGCTCGAGCAGATGCTCAATCCAGTGGTCTTCCGGGCGCGGGACGTCGCGGAAGGGCCCGGTTTCGAGCAGCGTGACTTCAAAGCCGGCGTCGAGAAACAGGAGCATGAGTTCTTTCGGCGTATACTCCCGGTTGTGGCGCGCCTCCGGCTCGACGCCTTCCGGGGCGGGCTTCAGGTAGGCAGGAAAGAACCCGGGATGATAGCCCTGAAGGATGGCGGAAATGGCGTGGAGAGAGCCGATGTTGGGCGTGGTCAGCACGAGGCGGCCTCCCGGTTTCAGGACGCGGTTCACCTCCGACATGAGGAACATGGGATCCTCGGCCAGATGTTCGATCAGCTCGCAGCACAGGACGGTGGAGAAATGCGCGTCGGGATAGGGGAAGGTATCCTTTTCGGCATTGAACAGGTCGATTTCGCAGTGGAACGTTTCGCCGTCGAGCGAGACGGCCTGCTTTTGGTCCGTCCTGCCGGGTGTCCCGAGATAGCATCCGCGGACTTCTCCGTACCCCAGTTTGGTGTGCAGGGCGGGGGTGATTTGCATGTAGGCGCCCATCTCGAGGATGCGGTCTTCGGCCGTGCCGGGAGGGGTGATTTCGAGGGTGCGGCGGAGGCGCGTGAGGTGAATATCGAGGTAGGTTTGGGAGTTCTCCGTGACGGCCCAGGATTTGAGGTAGGCTTCCGGGACGGGAGTGGGGGCCGGCGGCGGCGGCTCAGCAGCCACGGGCTTTGCGGCGGGCGGGAGGTAGGGTTCGCCCTTCGTCACGGCCTCCAGAAAGCGTACGTAGCGTTCCGCAACCGAGGGCCAGTTGCACTCCCGCGCCACCCATTGGCGGGCGTTGCGCCCCAACTCGCGGGCGGCGGAAGGCCGCGAGACCAGCAGGTTGAGGTATTCGAAAATGAGGTCCTCTTCGGTGGCGTCCACGGGCACTTTGAGCACGATGTCGTCCGGGTATTCGCGGAAGGACCCGACGTCGGAGACCAGGACCGCCTTGCCCAAACCGAGGGCGCGGAGCAGCGTGCCGGAGCTTTCGCCCACGGTGGGGTAGCGGAGGTTGAGGACGGCATCGCAGGCTCCGAGGTATCCCATGAAGTCCTCCGCCGGAGTGAAGCCGAGCACCCTGACGTGAGCCTCGAGGCCGAGAGTATCAATGAGCGAAGCAAGCCGGAAATCGGGATGGGGCTCGCCCACGAGAATCATCCTGGCTTGCGGTTCGAGGCGCACCAGGCGGCGGAAGGCGCGGAGGGATTCGGCGATGCGTTTGTAGGGCTTGAGGAATCCGAAGACGCCGAGGAGCGGCGTGGACTCATCGAGACCGAGGCGCCGGCGGTAGCCCATGCGATCGACGGCATCGGGGAGCCACGCGCCGTGCGGAATCACCGCCACGGGCTTATCGAACCCGGCGTTCCGCAACCCGGCGGCGACGCACTCGCTGTGGACGATGGCGGCGCGG
Source organism: Bryobacterales bacterium (assembly GCA_020847975.1). Classification (GTDB taxonomy): domain Bacteria; phylum Acidobacteriota; class Terriglobia; order Bryobacterales; family Bryobacteraceae; genus CADEFT01. The sequence continues at coordinate 4,123 of JADLBD010000191.1, forward strand.
GAGCGATCGAGCAAGCGCCGCAACATGGGGAGCCCTTCGTAATCCGGCCCGACTTCGAGGGCGCGCACGCGTTCGGCATAGGCCCTGGCGGCGGCGCCTCCATTGTATTCGGCCTCGTCGACGTACGCATCCCAGTTCTGGCGGCGGATGGTGAGGTCGCAAATCAGATGGTGGAGGTTGGCTTCATGAAGCACCACCACTCCGGGATGAGCGAGGGCGGTTTCATAGGCGTGGATGTGAAACTCGTTGTTGCCCACCTGGTAGAGCGCGATATCGTGGCGCTCGGGGTGAAACGGCTGCGAGGATTCCGAAAACACTTCGACTTCGGCGAGACCTTGCAATTGCTGGAGGAGCGCGGCGGAGTAATCGGCAATCCCGCTTCTGGCCGGCGGCATTGGGGAGAAAAAAGCAATGCGCATTTTTTAGCGAACCAGTTCCACCGTAAATGTTCCCACCGCCAGCGGCACCTTGACGGCCAGCGGCGTGTGGGCGGCATCCTTGCCGAAGAAAAGCTCGAGTTGAAATTCCGAGGAAGGGCCTTTGACGAAGGCCAGCAGGCGATCGGCATCTTCCATGGCCTCGCCCACCTTTATCTTCTGCGAGCCTTTGTACTCGAGCCGGACACGGTAGGGCGCGCCGTAGTAGACGTTCTCCGCCGCGGGAATGCGGCCCTGTGCGAGTTCATGGCGCAGGTGGAAGAGATAGGCGAGGGCATCGTGAGCGCAAGCGGGGACGTCCATCTCCGACTTGCCGCCCCCCACGGTCTGGCGCGTCGCCTTGCCGGGTGATGAGTGGAACGTAATCTTCTCCCGCGACGTCCGCGCTCCGTGGCGCAGGTCTTTTTCAAGCTGGAGCGAACACCGGTTCATCCCCGTGAGCGAGACGAACCGGTCCGTAATAACGAATCCGGGGAGGGCGGCTTCAAACTGAAATTCGAAGCTCCAATTCTCCCCGCTTCTGGTTACTTTCAGTTCTCCCTCGCCGAGGCTCAACCCGCTGGGCCAATTCATGGTGTAATGCAGGGTCTCGCCGTTGGAGGGGACAGCCGCCGGCAGCGGCCATGCGAACAACATCAGTACAACAAACCGCTTCATCATCTTGCCGCGCGAAGGGGCCGGCGGTGCGCCGCAGCGGGCATCGAGGCTCCAGCCACTTCGTAATAAACCTCCAATGTTTTGCCGGCCGCGCGGTCCCAGCTAAAGGCTGCCGCGCGATTCTGTCCAAGGCGTTCGAGGCGCGAGCGCAACTCCGCATCGAGCACAAGGTCCAGAATGGCGCGCATCATGCCGCTGATGGAATGCGGGTCAAAAAAGATGGCGGCTCCATCGGCCACCTCAGGCATCGCCGCGGCCTTCGAACAGGCGACGGCGCAACCACAGGCCATCGCTTCGAGGATCGGGATTCCAAAGCCTTCATAGAAGGAGGGGAAGAGAAATGCGTCGCAGGCGTTGTAGAGGAGGCGCAACTGGTCATCATCGACGTAGCCGGTGAAGTGAATGCGGTTGGCGAGAGGAGATCGCTCCGCTGCCTGGCGCACAGCGGGAGCGTCCCACTTGTTCTGGCCCACCAGCACGAGGCGGTGCGTCAACTTCGGGTGGGCCCGCATCGCTTCTTCGAAAGCGCGAATGAGGCCTACCTGGTTTTTGCGCGGCTGCAGGTCTCCGACATTGAGGAGGAAGGGGGAGGGAATTCCGAAAAGCGCCCGGATCCTCTCCCGCGCCTGGTCGCGATGGACGGGGCGAAAATTCTGCGAGACGGCGTTCGGGACGACTTCTGTTTTCCCGCGCGCCTCGGGGTAGTGCTTTTCGATCGATTGGCGGGAGAACTCGCTCGGAGTGAGGATTCGCGCCGCCGATCTCACCGTTCGCCTGACGGTGCGCCGCAGTTGAAAGACCCTTGCCGGGGAGAAGAATTCCGGATGCTCGAGAAAGCTCACGTCATGGACGCTTGCCACCACGGGGACGGGGCAGGCGAGCGGCGCCGTATACTGCACGTGCAAAAGCCGCGGGCGGTCTTTGCGCACATGCGCCGCCAGTTGCCAGCCCAGCCGCAGAAAGGGGTTCCGCGATACGATTCGCGTGGCGACGGTCTCGGGAACAAGCTGCGCGGCGCCGGCGCCGGCGAGGTAAGCCACAAACTCCGCATCGGTGTCGAGCGCGCAAAACGAGCGCAGCAGATTCCGAATGTAGACCTCATTCCCCGTTAAGTGCTGCCCAATCGCGTGAGCGTCAATGGCAAAGCGCATTCGCGTCCTTTCAGTATAGACGTTAGGGAAGGAGGGCATTGTCCCGGTCCAGAGTTGTCCACGCCGCGTCCCATGTGTAATGCCCTTCATATAGAGTCCGCCCCGCCGCGCCAAGTTGCGCCCGGCGGCACGGGGATTCCAGCAAATCCGAAATGGACGCGAGTAGATCCGCGGGCGTATCCGCCAGCAGAAGGTGCCGGCCGGGAACGGCCTCGAGTCCCTCGACGCCAATCGTGGTGGACACTACGGGAAGCCCGGCCGCCCAAGCCTCTAGTATTTTAACGCGGGTGCCGCTGCCGCTGAGTACGGGGACAATGGCGATTTGCGACCTGGCGAGTTCGGGAACGGCATGCGGGACGGGTCCGGTGAGCAGCACCGACGGATCGGCCTTCACTGAGGCAGGCAGGGCGTTTTGGTTTTTGCCTAAGATTCGCCACCGCAGATGCGGATATTTCTTCTGGAGCATGGGCCAAACACGCAAGTGGAAGAATCGGACAGCCTCTTGATTAGGACAGTATTCGAGGTTGCCGGAGAACACGAGAGAGGAATCCTTCGCGGCTTGCGGAAGGGGGTGGTGGGGAATGGCGTTGGGGTAGACGATGATGCGGGGATGGGAAGGCAGGTGAGCGGCGTCGCGAGAGGAGGTGACCAGGATTCCATCAAAGAGGTGCGCCAGTTGGCTCTCGAGGAGGGCGTTGGAATGGGCGAAGGCGCGGTGTCCGAGCGAGAGGGGCCAGGGGGAGGCTGCCGCCGCGCGGGTGTGCCACTCGGATTCGATGTTGTGGAGATCGAGATAGACCCGCGAGGCATGGGACCGCAGGAGCGGGGCATAGGGGGCGCACCAGAAATGCTCGAGGATGGCGGCATCGTAGCGGCGTCGCTCGAGCCACCGGCTCAAGGGCTCCTGCTGCCCGGAGAAGCGGTCCATCAGCGGAGGAACGCCGCGCAGGAGGCGAGCGGTGTTCCGGGCCATCCGCGCCAGAGGATGCTTCGAGTGGGAAGGAAGCGGGAGTTTACACACATTGCGGATCAATCCGGGGGGAAGGGATTCTTCCGGGTCGCTTGCGCCTTGCACCGCAAACAGGACCACGTCGAGGTTCGAGCGGCGGGCGAAGTATTCGAGCAGGGATGCGGTGCGCAGCGCGCCGCCTCCGGTGAGGGGATAAGGCGCTTCCGGCGACATGATGAGGACGCGATCAGCCATGGAACCGCCGGAGCGCTTTTGCGTAGACGGCGCGTGTCAATCCGGCAGTGCGCTCCCAGGAAAAGTTCCGCGCGCGGGCAATGGCCTGGCATTTGAGCCGCTCGCTGAGCGGCGTATCCGTCAAGGCGGCTTCCATTGCATGCACCCACTGGCGCACGTCTCGAGCGTCACACTGCAAGCACGCGCCGGAGGCTACCTCCGAGATGGCCGCATCCCGAGAGGCGATCACAATTCCTCCACACTGCATGGCCTCCACGACGGGTAATCCAAAACCCTCATAGAGCGAAGGGTACAACACCGCCGCGGCTTGTGAAAACAACGGGGGCAGGTCCTGTTCCGGCAGGCCGCCGAGGCTGCGGAAGCCGACGTCATGACCGCGCCGGCGCAATTCCTGCCAGGCCTGCCGCACCACAGCGGCGTTCTTTCGCGCGTTGTCCGACCCGGCGAACAGGAAGTATGGCTTGTCCGGAGGCGGCGCGTCGATGGGGCGGAAATGCTCCGCCGCGGCGAGGGGGATGGCGGCAACTTCCTCGGGCGGCAGGCGGAAGTGCTCGATGACTTCCTGGCGTACGGCTTCGGTTGGAGTGATGACCATGGTGGCGAGGCCGAAGCGCAGCAGCCAGGGGGTGCGGCGGCGCACGCGGGAGGAAGCGCCGGTACGCCAGGGGGAGAGGTCGTGGATGGTCATGACGGCGGGGCGGGCGGGCCAGTAAGGCACGGCGAAATCGGTTCCATGAAAGACGTCCACGCGTTCGTGAGCGAGGAACCGCGGCAATCCGTAGAGCCACCAGCGCTTGGCGCGGCCTTGCGCGCAGCGCACCCCGGCGCACCGCGGATGCTGATACGATTGATCGGATACCAGCAGGTATTCGTCCTGCGGAAAGCAGCGGTGGAGCGCGTTCGCCAGTTCGATGGTGTAGCGGCGAATTCCTCCCGTTGTCTCCGTGAGCGGAGTGGCGTCCAGTGCCACCTTCATGCGTAGTCGAGTTTAGCAATCATGCCACTGAAACTGTGGAATAACGACGGCGAACTTTTTCGCCTGGCCCGCCATGAGTTGTTTGCCGCCGTGGTGGGGGACGTAATGGATCAGCTTGGATTACGGAGGCAGTTCCTGCCGCCCCGCATCCAGCCCCTGACGCGCGACATGGTCACCATCGGCCGCGCCATGCCGGTGCTGAGCGTTGATTACAACGATACGGACGTGGCGGAGGCGAGCAATCCGGTGACGAAAAGGCCGTTCGGGCTGATGATGGATGCGCTAGACAGCCTGAAGCCGAACGAGATCTATTTCTGCACCGGGAGTTCGCCCGAGTACGCCCTGTGGGGTGAGCTGATGTCGACGCGGGCCATCCATTGCGGCGCCGTGGGAGCGATCCTCAACGGGTACACCCGCGACATGAAGGGGATTCTCGAGCTGCGATTCCCCGTTTTCTGCTTCGGCTCTTACGCGCAGGACCAGGGTGTACGGGGCAAGGTGGTGGACTACCGGATTTCGGTTCCAGTGGGCCAGGCCGTGATTGCCCCTGGAGATATTCTGTTTGGGGATTGTGACGGTGTGTGCGTGGTTCCGCGGCAGGCGGAGGAAGAAGTGTTCACGGCCGCGCTTGAAAAGGCGCGCGGGGAAAAGCACGTGCGGCAGGAGATTGAAGCGGGCATGCCCGCCAGGGAAGCATTCGAGAAATACGGGATCCTCTGATGAAGATTGAAGGAAAGACCGCTATCGTGACGGGTGCGGGATCGGGCCTGGGCGCGGCCACTGCGCGGATGATCGCCGGGGCGCAAGGCCGGGTGGTGGTGGTGGACCGCAATGAAGCCGCCGGTGGAAGCGTGGCAGGGGAGATGGGAGAGCGGGCCATTGCGGTGGCAGCCGACGTCGGCGATCCTGTGCAGATGGGGGCGGCGGTGGAAGCGGCGAAGGCGAAGTTCGGAGCGGTGCACATCCTGGTGAACTGCGCGGGCATCGGCGACCCGGCACGGGTGCTCGGCAAGGAGGGTCCGATGGCGCTCGAGCGGTTCGCGCGCGTGGTTCAGGTGAACCTGATCGGCACGTTCAACGCGATCCGCCTGGCGGCGGCGGCGATGAACCTGAATGCTCCGGATGAGAACGGGGAACGCGGGGTGATTGTGAACACGGCCTCGATTGCGGCGTTTGACGGGCAGATCGGGCAGGCGGCTTATTCGGCTTCAAAGGGGGGAGTGGTGGGGATGACGCTGCCGATCGCGCGCGATTTGGCGCGCCACGGGATTCGCGTCATGACCATCGCGCCCGGGATATTCGAGACTCCGATGCTGGGCGCCCTGAGCGAGGAGGTTCGGGCCTCGCTGGGAGCGCAGGTTCCGTTTCCGCCGCGGCTGGGACGCCCCGAGGAGTATGCGCGACTGGCGCGGGAGATCATCGAGAACACGATGCTCAACGGCGAAGTGATCCGGCTCGATGGGGCGCTGCGCATGGCTCCGAAATAGGAAAAAGGGGCGAATCGTGACGGATTCGCCCCCCAAAATGCCCGGTTCTTCGCTCTCCGGGTCACTCGATCCATCGCAGACTGCGCCGGCTTTGGCTTTTAGTTCTTGACGTCTACTTTCACCGTCCGCGGCTTGGCGATCTCTTTCTTGGGCAGAGTCACCGTCAGCACGCCATTCTTGTAATCGGCATGCACCTTCTCCGGGTCCACCGTCTCGGGAACCGTGAAGTAGCGGGCAAAGGAGCCGTAGTTGCGCTCGATGCGGTGATAGCCCTTTTCTTTGGTCTCGGACTCGAACTTACGCTGACCCTTGAGCGACAGCGTGCCGTTTTCCAGTTCGACCTGGATGTCCTTCATTTCCATGTCGGGCAGGTCGGCTTTGACGATCAACTCGTTTTCGGTTTCGAGGATGTCGACGGGGGGAGTCCAGGGACGACCGGCGGTAGTGCTATCGAGCCATTTGGAGACGGAATCCTGGAAGAGCCGGGATTCAGGGGTAAAAGCGGCTTCGAGAGCGGAGAAGGGGTTGTAACGGGTGAGCATTTTGATTGGGCCTCCTGTAAGAATCATTTCCACACTCAAAGTATAAAATCTTAGTCATCACCTGTCAAGTAGTCTGCAAGAAAAAATTCAGGTCGACAGGTGTCTTACGACAGCTACAATCATCCTTTCGCGTCTATGTCCCCTTACGCCCAAAAGCCCTGGCTCGCTCACTACCGCGTCCCCCACACCCTTCCGATCCCTTCCACCACCATCCTGGAGGCGCTCGAATCGCACGCCCGGTCTCGTCCGCAAACCATTGCAATTCAATATTTTGACCGCTCCATTTCGTATGCTGAACTCGACCATTTGGCCGCTTGCTTCGCCTCCCTGCTCGCCGCCCGGGGCGTCTTGAAGGGCGACCGCGTGGCGCTGTCGCTCCAGAACAATCCGCAGTTCGCCATTGCCCAGTACGGCGCCTGGAAGCGGGGGGCGGCCATCGTTCCGCTGAGCCCTATGTATAAGGAGGAGGAACTCGCCTACCAGCTCAGCGACTCCGGGGCCAAGGTTTGGGTGGGTCTCGATTCCCTGTACGCGGCCAGCGCCGGTCCTGCCCTGGAGAGAGCGGGTGTGCAGCATGTGTTCACCACCAACGAGCACGACTTCGCTCCGGAAGCGGTGATCTCGGGATCGCAGGCGAAGCTTCCGCTGGCGGAAACGACCGATCTGCTGACCGCGCTCGGCTCGGCCGCGCCGGACCCGGCTCACCGGTTACGAGTGGAACCGAGCGACCTGGCCCACATCGTCTACACGTCGGGGACGACGGGGAAACCCAAGGGAGCGATGGGCCTGCACCGGCACATTGCGTTCAACGCCAACGTCTTCCGGACGTGGATGGATCTCACCGCGCGAGGCGCCGTCCTGGGGATGGCTCCGCTGTTTCACATCACGGGCCTGGTGGCGCATCTGGCGGTGGCAGCGCTCGCCGGGATGCCGCTGATCCTGTTCCACCGCTTCACCGCGGCCGAGGCGATCCGCATGGCGCGCCGATACGGGGCGACGTTTTCCGTGGCCTCCATTACGGCCTACATCGCGCTGATGCACGAGCCGGCCTTGGCCGAGGGCGCCTTTCTGAAGAAATGTTTCACTGGCGGAGCGGCGGTGGCGCCAACCATTACGGAGCAGTTCGAGGCGCGCTGCGGCAGCTACATCCACAACACCTACGGTCTTACGGAGGTTAACTCGCCGTCGCATTCGGTGCCGTATGGCGCGCGGGCTCCGGTGCATGCCGAAAGCGGGGCGCTCGCCATCGGCATCCCCATCCCGAACTGCGAAGCGCAGATTGTCGACCTGACCGATGCCGGGCGGATTGTGCCTCCGGGGGAGCCTGGGGAACTGGTATTGAAGGGTCCGTTCGTGTTCGAGGGCTACTGGAACAAGCCCGAGGCCACGGCCGCCGCCTTTCATGACGGCTGGTTCCTCACGGGCGATGTGGTCATCATGGATCGGGAAGGCTGGTTCTACATCGTGGACCGCAAGAAGGACATGATCAACGCCTCGGGCTACAAGGTGTGGCCGCGCGAGGTGGAGGACGTGCTTTACCGGCACCCCGCCGTGCGCGAAGCGGCCGTGGTCGGCGTTCCCGACCCTTATCGCGGCGAGACGGTGAAGGCGTTTCTGGCTCTTCGCTCGGAAGCCACCGAACAGGAAGTGATCGCGTTCTGCCGCGAGCGGCTGGCGACGTACAAAGTGCCGCGCCAGGTGGAATTCGTCGCGGAGATCCCCAAGACGGCGAGCGGCAAATTCCTGCGCCGCCAGCTTCGCGCGTATGCTACCAAAGAGTAGATGGAAATTGTTGTGAACGGCCGGGCTCAGACTGCCCCGGAAGAGAGTACGCTTCTCGATCTGCTCCGCTCGCTCTCGATCGACCCGGCGCGAGTCGCCATCGAATTGAACGGAGAGATCGTAAAGAAGGCGGAGTGGGGTGAAACGCGGCTCAGCGCCGGGGCGCAGCTCGAGATTGTGCATTTCGTCGGGGGAGGGCGCCGCTGATGGCTCCGCTGCGCATCGGAATCGCCGGCGCCGGATTTGCTGGCAAGTTTCACCATCGCAATCTGCGCGGGCTGCCCGCGGTGACTGCCGGCGTCACGTCGGTTCGGGCGGAGAGCCGCAACGCCTTTGCCGCGCAGTACAACGTCCCGGCTTTTGATTCGGTGGAGGCGATGCTGCCGCACATTGACGTGCTTGATATCTGCACGCCGCCGTCGTCGCATCTCAGCTACATCCGCGCGGCAGCCCGGGCGGCGAAGCATGTGATTGTCGAGAAGCCATTCACGGGATTTTTCGGCTCGCCGGAGACGCACTTGAAGGAGGAGATGCTGGCCGCGGTGACGGAGGATCTGCGCTCCGTGCGGGACCTGATCGCCTCGACGGGAATCCTGTTTGGCTACGCGGAAAACTGGATCTATGCCCCGTCCATCCAGCGCGAGCGCGAGATTCTCGAGGCGACGAAGGGGCAGATTCTGCGGATGACGGCCGAGGAATCGCACAGCGGGTCGCACTCGCCTGTTTACGGGATCTGGAGCGAGCAGGGCGGCGGGTCGATGATCGGCAAGGGCTGTCATCCCCTCGGCGGGGTGCTGTATTTGAAGCGCAAGGAGGGGCTGGCGCGCAACGGGCGGCCCATCCGTCCGGCGGCGATTTCCGCGCGGACGCATGCCATCACGAAGCTTGCGGCATTCGAGGACCGCGGCTATCTGCGCACCACGTACAAGGATACGGAGGATTACGCCTTGCTGCACGTCGTCTTCGAGGACGGCATGGTGGCGGATGTGATCACGTCAGAGGTGGTGCTGGGCGGCATTTACGACTACGTTGATGTGTTCGCCAACAACCACCGCACGCGCTGCCATCTGAACCCGGTGCACGTCGTGGACCTGTACAGTCCGCATCGCAAGGAGATGGAAGGGCTCGAACTGGTGGAGAAGATCAGCTCGAATGAAGGCTGGATTCCGGCCTATCCCGAATTCGGGTGGAGTTCGGGCCAGTTGCATGAGATGCGCGACTTTGTGGAAGGGTTTGCGGCCGGACGCCATGCGGAGTGCGATCTCGATCTGGCGATCGACATCACGCTGACAATATACGCGGGTTATGTTTCGGCGGACCGCAAGGGGGCGGAAGTGGAGATTCCGCGGCTATAAGCCGAACTGTTTCAGGTGATGATCGAGGTGGCGCCAGGTGAGGCGCCCCCAGCCTTTCCGCGAGAGCGCTCCAAAGGCGGGGTGAGGGACCAGTTGTTGTGCCGCCGCGAAACGCTCCAGAACCGCGGTCAGCGCCTGCATGTTCTTTGCGAGATCCTCCGCGCCGGCATGGATGTATTCCGGGGCGGTGGGAGCACCCCTGGGCCACGGCAGGATGTAAATCACCAGGTAGCGGAGCAGCGAATTGCGCAAGGGGCCCGGTATATCGGCCACCTTCATCTCACCAAGCGCGCCGCGCATGGGGCCGGCGACGTGGCCCACCATTTGCGCGGCGGTCATCTTTCCCCATTTGGGCCTCATGCCGGGCGCGAGTCCTGCCATGCGCGCCAGAACTTCCTTTCTTGTCTCCGCATCCCAGATGCTCTTCATTGGAGTGGATCACCTCTCATTTCTCCATTCTCTACTCGCACCGCAAGGCCGCTGCCGGATCCACACCCGCGGCGCGCCGGGCGGGGACGTAGCCTGCGAGCAGCGCGGAGGCTGCAAACAACAGGCAGGCGCCGGCAAGCGTCAGAGGATCCGCGGGGCCAACACCAAAAAGTATAGATCGCATGACGCGCGCGGCTGCAAGGGCTCCGAGGATCCCCAGGAGGAGGCCCACACCCGCGGCAAGCGTTACCTGTCCGGTTACGGCCCAGGCAGCTTCCCACCGGGTTGCCCCCAGGGCCATGCGAATCCCCACTTCCCGCGTGCGGCGCGCCGCGGCGTACGACATCACACCATAGACGCCGACCATTCCCAAGAGGATGGCGAGCATGGAGGAAAGCCCGGTCAGCCAGGCGCGGAGGCGGGGCTGAGAAATCGAGTCCGCCGTAATCTGCTCCATGGTCTTCACGTCCGTTACGACGGCACGCGAACTGAGCGCCTTCGCCTCGCCGCGGATGGCCGCGGCGAGCGCAATGGGATCACCGCCGGTGCGCAACACCAGCGCCGGGTTGTACCAGGGGAACTGCCGGTAGCAGTAATAGACCTCAGGCTGAGGGGACTCATCGAGAGCCGAACCGCGGGCATCTCCCACCACGCCCACGATCTCGCGCCATTCCGGTTGGCCCTCTGGAGGAGGCACGCGGAAATAGGCAAAATGCTCCGCGCTCCCAAGTCCTACTCTTCTGCCAACCGGGTCCTGTCCCGGCCAGAACCGGCGCGCGGCTGTCTGGTTCACGATGGCAACCAGCTTCCCGTCTCCGCGGTCCTCCTCCATGAACAGCCGCCCAGACACGAGGGGGATACCCATTACCGGAAAATAGGCCGGAGTCACGGCGGTCACCAACACCTGCGGGGATTGGGCGGCAGGCCGGGCGGGCCGGCCTTCCAGCGTGACGGGCTGATCGGGCACGCGCCTGCGGGCGAGCGGGGCTTCGCTCACACCGCCGGCCATCTGAACGCCGGGAAGCGCGGCAGCGCGGGTGATCAGATCATGGAAGAACGGCTGCTGGTTACCGGGTCCGCGGAAAGGACCCGCAGTCAGGTCGAATGACACGGCCAGCACGTGGCCGGCATGGAACCCCGTATCGACACGCTGCAAGGCAAGCAGACTGCGGATCAGCAGGCCCGATACAGCCACCAGCGCCACGGCAATGGACACCTCGGCGGCCACGAGCGCATGACGCAGGAACAATCCCCGGCGGTCCTCCGTTGCTGCTCTGGAATGGCCTCCGGCGAGTGGAACGGCGGAAGTAAACGCGCAGAAGCAGGCGGCGGCTCCAGCGGCGCACATGGCGAACACGAGGACCTGCCAATCGAGCCGCGCGAGGGAAACCATGGGAACGGCGGCAGCCAGGCTTCGGACGAGCAGCCCTTGCGCCCACAATGCCATGAGAACTCCACCACAGGCGCCGATCACGCTGAGCAAGAGAGTTTCCGCGAGAACCTGCCGGACCAGCCGCCACGTAGTAGCTCCGAGCGCCCTGCGAGTGGCTAGTTCCGCGCTTCCGGCCGTAATGCGCGACAACACCAGGCTTGCCACGTTTACGCACGCGATGAGGAGAACGCACAGTACGGCGGCGAACAGCACCAGAAGACCGGTCCGCTGATTGCCGAGCATGGCGGTGCGCAGCGGGGTAATCGCGATGCGGGGAGCGCTGCCGCCCGAAGGATGCCGGTGAGAAATCCGGCCGGCGAGGGCGGTCATTTCCCGGCGAGCTTGCTCGAGTGGGACGCCCTGCTTCAGGCGCGCCACGACACTGAACCAGGCGCAGCAGCGTTGGGAGGCGTCCTCGGAGGGGAGCGGACCGCCGCCCCAGAACGCGATGGGAAGAAAGATCTGCGTGCCATGAGGGAAGTCGAATTCCGCCGGCATGACGCCCACAACCGTGTATACGCCGCCGCGGAAAGTGTCCACTTCGATGGATTTGCCGAGGATTGCCGGATCGCCTCCGAACCGTCCGCGCCAATAGGAGTGGCTCAGGACTGCCGAGCGGTGATCGCGTAGCCGGTCCTCTTCGGGAAGAAACGTCCGGCCGAGAAGCGGCTGCACGCCGAGGGTGCGGAAGAAACCGGCCGAGACGTACATGCCGTTCACGCGCTCCAGGGAATCGGGGCCTTTCACGTTGAATGCGGTGACGGCATCGCTCACGTTTGGCCATGCGCCCATGTCTTGAAACACGCGGTTGCTACTGTTCCAATCCACAAAATTCGCCGGACTTACCAGCTCGCGGACGATGCCCTGATCGGGACGGCTTTGCCATAGCATCACCAGGCGGTCCTCCCGGGGAAAGGGCAGAGGCGTGAGAAACGCCGCGCGAATCACGCCGAACATGGCAGTGTTGGCTCCAATGCCGAGAGCCAGTGTCAGCGTTGCCA
>JADLBD010000192.1 GCA_020847975.1 Bryobacterales bacterium
CTGGCGGAGGAGAAACGCTGCGAACTCGACCGCTTGTATCAGCGTGTCTGCGATGACTTGGATGCCCTGCTGCGGTCCGTTGGACTCAAGGTCGCCGCATGACCCCAGCAAACGAGAACAAAATTCGCGTTGCGGGCCGTATAACGGCAACTGAGACCATGATCTGCTCCCGTGGAGGGGATGGAGCCGCAAAGCCGGTAGGAACATGGCTGGCGCGCCGTTCTCCGCCAGTTCCCGCTCGAGCCTCTCGTCCAAGGGAAACAATTCCACCGCGAATCCGCGGCATGAAATCACGCGCGGCCGCCGCGTTTGAGGATCCAGTGGATGTGGGACGGTTCGAAGGGGGCCGAGCAATAATCGGCGGCGCCGGCGTCCATGGCGTCGAGATATTCGCTGGTCTCCGGGTGGCGGCTGACGACGACCGGAACGGTGACGGCATTCAACAGATTCGACAGGTCGCTGGTGAATCCGCTGAACACCATATCCGGCTCCAGGGCGCGCAATGTGTCCACATCGCCGCAGGTTTCCATCGCGACCGGCGCCGCCTGCCGGTGTAGCGCATTCCGCAATTGGTCAGCGAGTTCTTTTTCCACCCCGATCAAGGCTACTTTTCGAGAGTGTTCAGGGAAACGGGTTTGGGACACTACAGTCTGTCCATCGGCTCGATGCTTGCATAACTTGAGACTGATGGCCCGGCTGGTAATTACGCAAAAATTGCAGGGATGCGCACTACTCTGCTATTCGAGGCTGCTACTCGTCGTCGTCGGCTTCCAGCCTCTCATTCGGCCGCTCGTCCGGTTTGGAATAGTAATAGCTGTGATAGTAGGTGTACTTACTGTAGAGTTCGCCGCGGCGGGCGCCGTTCACAATGATTCCGAGCACGTTGTTCTCGCAAAGGGAGGCCATGGCGCGGGTAATGGAGTCGATGGTGGTGCTTCCGATTCTGACCACCAGCACAGTGCCGTGGCACAGCGTGGAGAGCAGACTCGCGTCGGCGGCGAACAGGAGAGGAGGGCTGTCGAGGATGACCCAGTTGAACAACTGGGGAAGGTTGTCGAGCAGGCTGCGCACTTCGGACAGATTCAACAGTTCGAGCGGATTGATTACCGCCTCGCCGGCGGGCATGATGTAGAGGTTCGTGCCAGCCACCTTGCGAATGACCTCCGGGAGCTTGGCTTTGCCCAGAAGGTAGTCGGTAATGCCCGGTGCACGGTCGATCTGGAACATGTTGTGGACAAACGGCCTGCGGAAATCGAAATCGGCGAGCAGGGTCAGGTTATTGGAAAGGTGGGCCTCCGCCATAGCCAGGTTTACCGCGGCGAAAGATTTCCCCTCCGCGGGCGAGGGGGACGTGATCACGATATTGTGAATGGGCTGCAATCCCTGCAAGTGGTTGAGACGGGTGCGCAGGGTGCGGAACTCCTCCATCGGCGCCTCATGAGGACGGGACGCATCAATCAGATGCACCTCCGGAGCAGGGCTAAACGGAATCTCTTTCACCTGCTCGAGGACCCCACGCAAACTGACGTCCACTTGTCTTCCCGTGACGGAAGACTTAGGGGCAGTGAAATTGGAAGGCTGGGGGGTGAGTAACCCCGCCTGCTCAGCGCGCCGTAAGGCGTCATGAACCCGGCTCATGCGATTTCCTCCGTCTCCTGCGGCTATACCTTTACGACAAAGTAATAGTAGTACATCGATCCTGACATGATGAGAACCCCGACGATACAGGCCGTCGACCAGGCCAGCCAGTTCAAGCGCCGGCGCCGGCGCACCACCAAATCGTGTTCAAGCAACGGGATGCTGCCCAGAATGTTCAACTGGGTGTAAGCCCGGACATCTTTGAGATTCTTGAGCGATGTATCCTTCAATTCCCGGCCCGCTCCCAGCAGCAACCCCACGACGAAACCGATTCCGATGCCGGCACCGACAATCACCGCACGGTTCGGCTCCGACGGTTTTTGGGGAATGGAAGCCGGATCGAGCAATTCGAGCGTCTCACCCTGCTGGCGACTTTCCAGGTCGGTGGCGATCTTCGATACGCTCTGCTTTTTGTTTAGTTCCTCCACCCGTTCCCGCACTAAGTCGCGTTCGCGAAGAAGATCCATGTACTCTTTTTCACCGAGAGGCGTAACGTCAATCCGTGACTGCGTCGTTTTGACCGACGCGTCGACCCGCTGCGCCTCTTTCAAGGCCTCATCGAGTTCGAGGGCCTTGGCCTCGAGCGCGCCCTGAAGTCTCTGAATGGAGGCCTCCAGTTCCCTTGCCTCACGAACCACGTTCGGGTTGATCACCGTCCTGGTGGCCGGTTTGGGCGACTCCGCCGGTTTCTTTGCCGCCTCTTCCTTCTCGATCGCGTCGCGCTTTTTCTTCAGAAAGTTCAATGCAGCCATGGCGCGCTGCACATCGGGGTGAGTATCCTTGTAGCTTTCCTTCATCGCCGCAATCTGCAGTTCCATCTGCTGGATGTCATTTTCGAGTTTCGACATCCGTTCATTCTTTTGCTGGGCCGCCTGCACTTGAGCTACCGTTACCTGCTCCGTAGGGGAACTCAGCGTGCGGAGTTGCTCCTTATAGATACGCAACTGGTTCTCCATCATGAGGCGGTCTTCCTTCACGCGATTGATGGTGGTATTCAGGTTGGTGAGGCGTTGCTCGAGAGCATTCAACTGCTGGAGATTTTGCGGCACCTGATCGGGAAGTTTCCCAGCGTTGGAGACGCGGAAGCGCGCCAGTTTGTCCTCGACCACCTCCAGGTCGCGGCGGCTCATCTCCAGTTGATCCTTGAGAAACTGCGTGGTGAAAGTGGATTGATTCGTGCGGTCGCGAGCGTTTTCGTTGATGAAGCGCGTCACCAGGTCCTGGCACACCTTATGGGCCAGAGACCGGTTCTCATAGGCGAAGGAAATCTGGAAGGCGGGGACCTGGCGCTTGCCCTCCGACGTGGTGAAGTTCACCACGTTGCTGATGCGCACGTCGGACTTGCGCATGTTCTCGACCACGTCTTCCATTGGAAGCCGGGCGCGGTCTCGCGGATAAAGGCCGTAGCTGTTGATGATGTTGGTGAGCGCGGTCCGGCTGAGAATCTGCTGGGCCATGGAGTTGATGCGCTGCGACATCTCCATGTTCACGTTTGTCGGGACGAAGGCATCGGGAACTACAGGCGGCACCACGCGCACGACCGCCGATGATACGTAGGTGTCAGGCCAGAGGAACGCCACCAGCACCGCTGCCACCAACGCGCCGAATGCCGGCCCGAGGATCCAGGCTTTTTGCCTCCGGATCATGTCGAGGTAGTCCTCGATATCCGGCGGCCGCCGGTTCACACTGAGAGGGGTGTCGAAATTCTCCGTTTCCATGAAACCTCCTGAGGCCAGGCCGTCACGTCAGGGAACGATGATCTGATCCCCGTTCTCCAGTGTAATGTTCTGCTGGAGGTTCTTGCCGTCTACCACCTCTTTGTAGTTGAACTTGATGCGTTTGCTGCCGCGGACGATGACGATCTTCTTGCCGTTGGCGAACTCTTTCAAGCCGCCGGCCGCGCCAATCGCTTCAAGCACCGTGGTGGTGGTAACAAGGGGGAAAACACCGGTGCGGTTGACTTCGCCGATAATATAATATTTCTTACTATTGACCTGCTGAACAGCGATGAAGACTTCGGGCTTGTTCATCACCTTTGACAGGGCATCGGTGATTTGCTGCCCCAGTTGCGCCGGGGTCTGCCCGGCTGCCTGGAGTTCGCCAACCAGCGGCATCGAAATCTTCCCATCGGGACGCACAAAGACCGGGCCGGAAAGGTCCGGCTCGCGCCATACCTTGATCATGATGATGTCTTCCGGCCCCAATTTGTATGTCTTGGGGTCGACGGGCATGGGAGCGCCGCCAGCATTCTTGACTTCCTCCAAGGTTTTCCGGGAATCGTTGACTTGAGGATTTTCCTTCTTTTCCTGCGTTCCCTGCTGGGCCGCCAGAGCCGGCGCCATCAGGAGGAGGATAAACGTGATGGGAAAAATTCTAGCCATGTGGCGAAGTCCTCGATAATCTGGAATGGAATCCGGCCGATTCAGAACCGGCAGCTTTGCCTGGACACTCCCTGTTATTATACGCCTTGTGCCTGGAAAGGGGCTTTCCCGGAATTTGTTGCCGCCCGCGCCGTGTTTCTCCGCATAATAGTGTGCATGAGCTTCTTCCTGGCCAAGACGGATCCGGACACCTACTCCATCGGCAATCTGGAGCGGGAACAGAAGACCTCCTGGGATGGTGTGACGAATCCGCAGGCAGTCCGCGCCATCCGGCAGATGCATCCCGGGGATTTGGTGTTCATCTATCACAGCGGAGGGGAGCCGGCGGTGGTGGGCTTGGCGCGGGTTGTGTCCGAACCACGTGATGACGCGAACAACGCCCGGTCGGCCATAGTGGACCTGGAGTTTCTGATGCGCCTCGATCCGCCCACGACCCTCTCGGAAATCAAAGAATCTCAAGAATTTGGCAGCTGGAGCCTGGTTCGCCAGCCACGCCTTTCGACGATGGCCGCCCCGGATTCCTTCGTGGCTTGGATGCGGAAGCGCTACCCAGGCCGAATCGACTGACCATGCCACGGAAGAAACCCTCGCAACCGAATGCCGGGAAGAAAGCACGCCGCATTGCCCGCAATGTGATCGGAACAGTGCCCGCGGAAAAGGTGATTGTCCCCAAGACGCTGCGGAAAAAGCCCAAGCACAAGAAAAGCCTCGACCCGAACGAATCTTGAGGGGCGAGGCGGCTAATTAATAAAACAAATACTTCCGCCACTGCGTATCACCCTTGGCGAGCATTCGCATGAGGTGCCGGCTGGTATGGAGAGTGAACGGATGCGGCACCCGGTGGAGCATCATTCCCGCCTCGTCGGGCGTCCGGTTGCCCTTGCGATTGTTGCACGTATGGCAGCAGGCCACCAGATTCTCCCAGGAGCTTTCGCCGGCGCGGGAACGAGGCAGGACGTGATCCAGGGTCAATTCGCCGGACGGCATGGTCCGGCCGCAATACTGGCACGTATAACGGTCGCGCAGCAGAATATTCTTGCGCGACAGGGCGCGGCTCTGGTGGGGAATCCGCCGGTATTCGAGGAGCCGGATCACGGAGGGAAGTTGCATGGCCTGTAGAGACGAGTGCACATAGGCGCTTGCGTGCTCCTCGGCCGCCGCTACGCCTTTCAAGACCAGAATGAGTGCGCGGCGCGCGGCGCACACGTTGATGGGTTCGTAGCTCGCGTTCAGCACGAGCACCGGGTTATGCAACCGGTCCAGACTGGACATTTACCATCCCCCAGCGAAGTTCGAGTTTGCCAGGGCTCCAGGCCCTGATGTAAAACCTCTTCTATCGGTTCGCGCCAGTGTCAGCACGGTCACACGCGCGGCTCCACTGCGCTTCAACACGGCTCCGCAGGCGGAGACAGTGGCTCCGGTAGTCATCACGTCGTCCACCAGCAGGACATGCTGCCCTTCAAGGTTCCGGGTGGCGTGGAACGCGCCTGTCACATTTCTGCGGCGCTCATGATCACTGAGCCCGGCCTGGGGTGGAGTTGTCTTGGCGCGCCGCAAAGCGCAGGCCACGGGCACAGCGGTACGCCGCGACACTTCCCGCGCCAGCAACTCCGACTGGTTAAAACCGCGAGACCATTTCCGCCTCCAGTGCACCGGCACCGGAACGATAAGATCGAAGCGTTCCTGCCGCGGCATCGCCGCCAGCAAGTAGCCGGCGAGTGGCTTGGCCAGGGTATGAATGCCGGCGTATTTATAGAGATGGATCAGCTTACGGAGAGACCCCTCGTGGAAGCCGTAGCTGGAGGCGCTGTCGAATCCGGTCATTCCTCTGCGGCATAGTCCGCAACGGCCCTGTTCATCGAGCGGGTGGGGCGTGAGGAAGGGGGTACGGCAACTGGCGCAGAAGTAATCCGCATCGAGGGGCGCCACACCGTCAAGGCACTTCCGGCAAACGGGATACCGGGCCACGCTGGTAAGCGTGGTTTCACAAATCCGGCAGGAGTCGGGAAAAAGGAGATTGAACAGACCGGACCAGGTCTTGTGCAGGGCGAGAGAAGAGGGCAACGTTCCAGCCAGCCATCTACCCGAGAAGATGCACCTCCCAAAAATATAGTGTACAACACCGCTGGTTAGAGAAAAACCCGCCCCAGCCACGGCTCCACAACCGAGCGTCCCTTGGAGGGGAAGCGGTGGCCCCCGGGCAACAGGTGGAACTCGACGTCGGCGGCGCGCATCCGAAGCTTTCGCTCATAACCGGCGGTGACCGCTTCGGGGAAATACTCATCCTGAGCACGCGCGATGTGCAGCAGCGGGGCGGAAACGCGCTGATAGTTTCCCGTTTCCCAATCCTTGGGAACACCGCCGCAGATGCCGATGACTCCCCCGATCTCCTCGGGATGTGTCGCCGCGAAACGGTAGTTGAAGCCCACCGGCTGGGAGAACCCGAGGAGCACCCTGCGCCGTGGTGGAATGCGGAAACGGTCTTCGAGGAGGGAAGCGACGTGGCGGACCATGGCGTGATGAAGTTGGATGCTTGGCGTGCCATGCTCGCGCGTGCCCCAGTTGTAGCCGACTTTGCGGCTGGATGGAGCCTCGCCCAGATAGAACTGATTGGGCGCCTGCAAGGAAGCGATGAGGCGGTTGGGGCCGAGCAACAGCAGGGTGAGGTCGAGCATGGTATGTGGATTCATCCCGTACCCGTGCAGTGCGAGTACCAGGAGATCCGGCTGCGACTCGGGCACATGCAGCAGGTACTGGCAGGGTACAGCCTGGGTGTATTCATGTATTTCCACAGTTTTCACGCCCGGCGCGGATTCTTTCATGAAGTTCCCAGACTAGCAAGCCGATAGAAGCGAGTGAAGGTGCTCAGTCCCGCTCCGGCTGGAATCAGGGTTGCCTGGACAACCGCGCCGGGTTTACTATCTTGTTTTCGACGGTTTTCGGGAAGGGCGTCGAGGGAGACCAAGTGAATTTTCCAAATCAGCTAGCTGTTCTGGACCGCGCGATAGCCCTGTCACGGGTTGGCGGCGATGCGGAACTTCTACAGGAAATGGCTCAGATCTTTCTGGAGGAGTATCCGTCTCAACTGAATGTCTTGCGTGCGGCCGTACAAGCCCGCGATGCGAAGGCTTTAGAGCGCTCGGCTCACAGCTTGAAGGGATCCATCGGCAATTTTGGAGCGGAGTCCGCCCATCAGGCCGCGTTCGCGCTGGAAATGATGGGGCGCCAGGGCAATCTCGATCATGTCGAGGATGCGTTCCGCCGCCTGGAGAGCGCGCTCTCGGCACTCAAGCCGGAGATGGAGTGTCTCGCCCAGAGCGCTGTTTAGCTCTGAAATTCCCCGCGGCCATACTGCCGGACGCGTGCTTCCCATTGCGCTACTGTGTAGGCATGGAAACGGTGACAGTCGAAATCCCGGCGGAACTCATCGCGGCTGCCGGCGTGGATTCCGCCAATTCATCGGAGGAACTCACCCGCCTGCTTGCGCTCGCTCTGCATCATGAAGGCAAGCTGTCGCTCCAACGTGCCGCGGAGTTGAGTCTCACGACGGTGGAGCAGTTCCAGAAGTTCGCCCTGCGGCACGAAGACCCGCGCGCGTCAGAACCGCTCGGGATATGATTGCAACTCAGGCGTAGCTCGCCACAGCCCCGCGATTCCGCGCCTCGCGGTCAGCGGTAACGCGCTCGAGGTAGCCGCTTTCTCGGAAGGCTTTCAAAGGATTCTCCGGGGCGCCGCGTGCGCGCCGCCATTCAAGAATCAGGGGCCTCACGTCCGAGGCGAAGGCTTCCTGCAAGCATTCCTCGGCATCCACGAGGTTGCACGAATCCTGGCGCCTGCTGAGGGCCGCGTGATCGACTAACAGGCTCTTCGCGTAAATCTCCTGAGCCCGGGTCACGCTTTGGATCATCGCCTCGATTTTTCCCTTCAGGTTGTGGCTCTGGTCAATCATGTAGGCGATGTCCGCCCGCGTTCCAGTCTCCCATTCCCACAAGCGGATCTCGTGGAAGATGCGGAAGAGCTGATAAGGGTCGATGCTGCCCAGGGTGAGATCGTCGTCGGCATAGCGGCGGTCGTTGAAGTGAAATCCCCCCAGCATTCCCTCGGCGAGCAGCCAGGCCACGATCTGTTCGATGTTCTGCGCCTGGTAGTGGTGCCCCAAGTCCACCAGGACCTTCGCCTTCTCCCCCGCTCCCCGCGCCAGCAGCAGGGCCATGCCCCAATCGGCGATGTCCGTATGATAGAAGGCCGGCTCGAACGGCTTGTACTCGACCAGCATCCGCTGTCCCTCGCCGAGATGGCCGTGGAGGGCGCGGAGCCCGTCGAGAAACCACTGGCGCCGCTTGCGGATATGCTGGGTGCCCGGATAGTTCGAGCCGTCGGCAAACCAGAGCGAAATATCCCGGCTGCCCGTGGCCGCGCTGATGCGCGCGCAGCCGGTCATGTGATCGAGCGCCGCCTGGCGTACCGCCGGGTCCGGGTTGCCGAGCGAGCCATGCTTGTAGCACTGGTCCTGAAACACGTTCGGGTTGATGGAGCCGATGCGCACGCCGTAGCGCGAAGCAATCCGTCCCACGCCGTCCGCATCCGATACGCCGTTGGGAAAATCCCAAAGAACATGCACTGCCACCGAGGGGCAACATCCGGTGTGGCGGTGAACCTGTCCGGCGTCGCTCAACTTTTCCTCGATTGTCGAGGCGGCGGCCAGTTGCGTGAATTTCCCGAATCGCGTCCCGGTGTTCGCGAATCCCCACGAGGGAACCTCGATTTCGAAGCGATCCAGGGCTTCCAGGACCAGCGTGCGTTGTGCATCGTTCATTACTTGGGACTCCCTGTATCAGTCTAATTCCCGCGGCGCGTACTCCGCCCGCACCAGGAAGACATAAGCCGCGACGCCAACAATCAGCAGGAATCCGACAGCGCACATCGGGGCGGCGTAGCTCCCCGTGATGTCCTTGAGGAAGCCGGTGACGATTGGGGCGACAATTCCGGCAAGATTCGCGGCGCAGTTCTGCACTCCGGCAATGACCCCGATGGAGGCGCCCGGCATGAGCGTCTGCGTGAGCGCCCAATAATTCGCTGTAGCGAGGCCAAGCCCGCTGAGCGAGACGATGGCGAACCCCAATGCCACATCATTCGATTTCGCCAGAGCGCCCACCAGTTCCGTGCTCGCCAGCAGAAATCCGGCGATGGTGAACAGCTTTCGCGTCCGCACGGGGTCTGCTCCGCGCGCAATCATACGGTCGGCAACGTATCCGGCAAGAGTGGCCACCACCGCCATGCCGGCGAAACTGAACCCCGTGAAAGCTCCCGATTTGCTCAATGTCAGGCCGCGGCTTTCCGCGAAATAGGCCGGCAGCCACGTCATGCAGAAGTAGACGAAATAGTTATAGCAGAAGGCTCCGAGGACGATCCCCCAGGTGAGGCGCGTACGCAGCAGGCGGGAAAACGGCACGGGTTTCCCCGCCTGCTTCCTCGTGGCCGCTTCCAATCGCCGGTCGTCGTCCTTCACGAGAATCAGCCAGGGAACCAGCCACAACAGCGAGCCGAGGCCGAGGATGACGAACATGGCACGCCACCCGTGGTGCACGATGAGAAACGCCGCCACCGGGGCGCCGATGGCCGGTCCCAGCTTGGTCCCGGCCATGTAGACTCCCACAGCCAGGCCGCGCTGCTCTTCCCCGATGTGAAACCGGATCCAGCGCAGGCTGGCCGGTGTCACCAGGGCCTCGCCGCACCCGAGCAGGAACCTCAAACCGAGCAAGTGGCCCACCGTCCCGATTCCCGCCGTGGCGGCGGAAATCAGGCTCCAGAAGGCAAACGCGATGGCATAGGGGATTTTCACCCCGAAGCGGTCCACCACGAAGCCCGCCGGAATCTGGAGAAACGCGTAAGACCAGAAGAACGCCGAATTCATCAGCCCGCGATCATTGTCCGTGAGCGAAAACTCGTGAATGAAATCCCTGGCGGCAAGAGCTACCGAGAGGTTCGCCCGGTCGAGATAGGCGATGATCATCCCAAGGCTGAGCAGACAGACGATCCACCAGCGGCGCGCCGCCGTCATCAACGCGCCTTCCAGTGCTTGTCGGCGAAGGTCAGAAACTGCTCCCAGTCATACTCGGTTACATCGTGTTTTCCCGCCCGGATGTGATAGCCGATGGTGTTCATGATGGGCTGGTGCAATCCAGGCATCTGATCCGTTCCCAGGCCTGTCGCATGAAACAGGCTGTACACCGGTCCGGCTCCCACGGCGGACAGAAACTCTCCGCGCGGGTCGGCCCACTGGTCGTCTTCGGCGCTTGCCACGTAGAGCGGCCGCGGCGCAATCAGCGCGAGCAACTCGTGTTGATCCACGGGAAGGGCGGCCACGTCTTTGTTGTATTTCTTGTAATTGCCGCAGAACCAGTGCGGGAATGAGGTGTTGATGCGCTCGACGGTTTCCCCGAAGTTGCGCCGCGCGAGCGCCGCGCCGCCTTCTCCCGAATCGTTGGAGATGACCATGGCAAACCGCTGGTCCGTAGCCCCGGCCCACAGGGCAGCTTTTCCGAGCCGGGAATGCCCCCACACGGCCACATGCTTCGCGTCGATGTCGCGATCTTTTTCGAAATAATCCATCACGCGGCTCAAGCCCCAGGCCCACGCCGCGAGGGCATTCCACTGGCCGGGATCGGGTGTGGTCTGTCCCGGGCGGTAGAAATGGGGAATGATGGAATCGGCGAGCGCATCCTTGCGGTCCGGGAAAATGTCGCCGTAATAGACGGTGGCGACTGCGTAGCCGCGGCGGAGTATGGTTTTCACCTGGAATCTTCCCGCTTCCGTGCCGCGGCTTGCTTCCGTGGCGCGATGGTTTTCCACGCCGGGAGCTTCCCGCATCCAGGCGGTGGACATGGTGATACCGGGATCGTTCGCCACCGCGTGGTTGCCTCGGAAGTTCAAACCCAGGAACACGGGGTAGGGACGTTTCGTGTCATTGGGGAGATAAACCAACAGGTGCATCTTTTGTTTCGGAGTGAGCCAGATGGTCACCTCTTTGCGCGTCGCATCTCCGCCCAGAGCTTTCGCTTCGCGCGAGGTGACTTCGAATTCGAGTTTCGACGGCTTGGGCGCGCTCTTGCCGTAGACCTCGGATTCGAACAGGCGGAAAATTTCCGGCCGCCGCTGGCTTTTCCAGGTGGAGGCATCACGCACGGTCTTGCCATTGGCGAGCAGGAGCGGATCGGGCAGCGTGTAGGCGCCGACTTTCGACTCATCGTAGTTAGCCTCAGTCGTGAGGGTTTGCGCGGACAAAGTAAGGAAGAGAAAGAAAAAGAGCCAGAGCGGGCGTTTCATCCCTCTGAGGATACCCCCAAATTCGATATGATGTGTGCCACCATGCTTTCCCGACGCTCTTTCTTCAGGACCCTCGCTGCCGCCCCCGCGGCATCCTTTCTCACTGGCTACCACCTGATGGCCGCGCCCATGAAGGGGAAGGTGAAAATCCGCGACATCAAGACGATGATTCTACAAGGCCCGCGCACGTACACGCTGGTCAAAGTGGAGAGCGATGCCGGGCCGTTCGGCATCGCGGACGCATACGGCAGCCCCGGCGCCGGTGTCCGCGAGCAGATCAATGCGATCCGGGAGTACTTTATCGGCAAAGACCCGACGCAGATTGACACGCTCATCGTAGGCCTCGGCCCCCATAGCGACGGCTCCGCGCACCACTTCATGCGCGCGATTGCGGGGATCGAAATGGCGCTCTGGGACTTGAACGGTCATCTTCTCGGTGTCCCGGTGAGCACGCTGCTTGGCGGGCGGTTCCGGGATAAGGTTCGCGTCTACAACCACGCCGCGCCGCGCAACATGCTTGACAAGGGCTCCGTCCGCGCCTGGGCGGACGCCTGCCGTGCCGACCCGAGCGGATTCCGCGGCCACAAGTTTGGCCCGCAGCATACCAATCCCAAGGACGACCCCGGCCGCGATCTGGCCAACCGCCGCCTCTCCACCGAAGAGCTTCGTAATATCCGCATCGGATTCGAAAACGTGCGCGAGGCTATCGGCTGGGACCACGACATCATGGTCCACAACCACTGGGAATATGACGTGCGCACCTCCATGCAACTGGCCGAAGCGGTGGCCGATATGAAGCCCCTGTGGCTGGAGGACCCGATGCCGGTGGCCTACACCGATGGCTGGAAGGCGCTCTGTGCCGCCTCGCGCGTCCCCATTTGCACGGGGGAGAACTGGTTCCGCCGCGCGGACGCAGTTCCCTTCGTCATCAACAATGGCGTGGATATTGTGAATCCCGACCTGCGCAATACGGGCGGTTTCCTCGAGACCAAGCGTCTGGCCGACCTGGCGGACGCATTCGCAATGCCAGTGGCGAACCACAACACCGGATGCGTGCTCAACACCATGGCTACCATTCACTGGGCGTCCACGGTCCGCGACTACGTGCATTGTGAAACCGTCATCGGCAGGCGCGACTGGATGGATGACGTCATCGTCCACGACGGCCTGGTGGTGAAAGATGGGTTCATTCCGGCGCCGGACAAGCCGGGCTTGGGAGTGGAACTCAACCCCGATGTGGTCAAAGCGCATCTTGCTACGGGCGAGAAGTGGTGGGGCTGAAGCATGATCCCGCGCACTATCGCTGTAATGCTGTTCGCTGCCGCCGCCTGCCTGGCTCAGGGTCCGCGCATCCTCATCGTGACGGACCTGGAGGGAGTGGGCGGCGTCAACAACCCGGACGAGCAGTTGTTGCCCGGCCAGCGCCGCTACATGGAGTCACGCCGCATGCTGACAGGCGAGACGAATGCGGCGGTGGAAGGCGCCTTCGCGGCCGGAGCCTCGGAGGTCGTCATCTGGGACGGCCATGACGGCAGCCGCACGCTCTCGATTGACGAGATCGACAGCCGCGCCAAACTGCTCCAGGGGCGGCCGACGCCGGCCAACTACTATCTCTCGGAAAAACTCTATGACGGCATCCTGTTTGTCGGCCAGCACGCCATGGCGGGAGCGAAGAACGCCGTTCTCGCCCATTCACAGAGCTTCGGGATGAAGCGCATTACCTTGAACGGAAGAGAGGTGGGCGAACTCGGCCAGGTGGCCGCCATTGCCGGGTTTTACGATATCCCGGTCATTATGCTCGCCGGTGATGAAGCAGCCTGCGCGGAGATGAAGGAACTTCAGCCGAACGCGGTTACCGTGGCCGTCAAGCGGCTGGCCGGTTCCATGTCCACGCTCAGCCTGTCCCATACCGAGGCGAAGCGCCAGATTCAGGCGGCGGCGCGAAAGGCCGTCACCGAGGTGCGCCAATACAAACCGTGGAAAATCTCCGGGCCCGTCGAGTTGAAGATGGAGCAGCACCCGCAGCCTCCCCTTCAGCCCACCGGGCGCATTCAGATCTACCGGGGAACGAATGTTCTCGAAGCCTACATAGCCTGGCTGGGAAAGCTATAGCCGGGCGGGTTGCTCCCGGGGCCGAATTGCGAAATGATAGCGGTCAGGGCAACAACCATGGACGTCACACGAAGAGGTTTCCTCACCGCCACTCTCGGCGCCGCCGCACAGGCGGGCTTGCGTGGTTCCACGAACCAGTATTTTCAGGTTCACCCGTTCATTGAAGCCAACCCCAAAGCCGTCTTCATCCGCCGGACGCGCGTGGCGGGGCGGTTGGATTTCGCGGGGATGCGGCGCGAGGGGCTATCGCTTGGGAGAAGCATCTTTCAGCCGAGCGTGAGTTCCGGAATTCCTCTTTCGCACCGTGTGGTGTTGAAGCCTAACGTCCTGTCAGTCACTCGTCATGGAAACCAGGTCAATTGGGGCACGGATGCCGATTTTTATGATGGGCTGCTGACGTCTCTCCACGAGACAGGGCTGCGGCGGTTTTATTATGTGGAGGCCAACTACCGGTCCTCGCGCTGGAGCACGAAATACGACGAAGTGCACGAGCGCCTGGGGGTGGATGTGCTCGATCCGCAGAGGCGGGCGGCGCACTACCATCGGGAGTACGGGATGAACTTTGCCACGCCTGACGATGCCGTGGTCTATGGCCGCGTGCCGCACTATCCGCCGATCCATGAGCGGGACACCTGGATGATCAACATCGCGAAGTGGCGCTCGCACGGGATGTGCCTGACGCAAGCCTGCAAGAACGCGCAAGGGATGACAGTCTGGCCCTTCCAGCGTTTTTGCCCGGGGTGGGCGATGGTGACGGGCGTGCCGGATCACATGAAGCCGTTCATCTGCAAAGACGTTGTGGAG
The DNA here is from genome assembly GCA_020847975.1 of Bryobacterales bacterium. Classification (GTDB taxonomy): domain Bacteria; phylum Acidobacteriota; class Terriglobia; order Bryobacterales; family Bryobacteraceae; genus CADEFT01. Next base: position 14,262 of record JADLBD010000192.1, read on the forward strand.
CGGGTGAACCGCTATTTCGAGAGCCACCGGCGGATGAACTACTCGAGGTATGAGAGTACGGCGGAACTGAGTCCCATACGGCAGGAAATCTGGGCGCACAAGACGTGCGACCATCTGAGCACGCTGAAGTTCGGCCTGCACATGATTGAGGCCATCTACGCAAAGAACGAAGATCCGGCCGACCCGGTCAGGGAATTCCTTCCGAACATGGTGATGTTCGCCAAGGATCCGTTCCGGCTGGACCTGGTGGGATTGTGGCTCGGAGGGCATGAGCCGGGCAATGTTCACTTCTACCGCATCGCCAAGGAGCGGGGGCTGAGCGACACGTTCAATCCCTGGGATGTGCCGGTGTACGAATGGGACGAAACGGGACCTGTCGCGCGCAAACTGACCGACTTTCCCCGCACCATGTTCAAGACTTACTACCTCCAGAAGGAAGGCGAACCGCTCTATCACCTGGTGAATGAGCCGTTCGACTACCAGCGCTACAGACTGTGAGGGCTTGTCAAGAAATCCTTTGAGAGCGCGCAACTTTATCCGCGAGCAACCGTATATGGTCCTGTGGACGAACTGCTTCAGGACTTGCGCTACGGAATGCGAACTCTGCGAAAGAATCCCGGGTTCGCCGCTGTTGCGGTGTTGACGCTTGCGATCGGAATCGGCGCCAACACTGCGATATTCAGCTTTGTCAACGGAGTGTTGTTGAAGCCCCCGCCGTACGGTGATCCGGACCGAATCGTGAGAGTGCTGGAGAAACCTCCGGGGGGAGAGCGGAACGGCATCTCGACCTTGAACTTTCTGGACTGGCAAAAAGACAACACCGTATTTGAATACATGGCCGCGCAGGCCGGAGGCCCAGTGACACTAACGGGTGTCAGCGAGCCCGTACTGTTGCGTGGAAGCCGTGTATCGGCGCACTATTTCGACATTTTCGGCGTCAAAGCCGCGCTCGGCAGGACCTTTGTTGAGGGAGAGGACCGGTTGGGGAAGGATCGCGTGGCCGTTCTGAGCCACTCATTGTGGCTGTCGCAGTTCGGCGCTGATCCCGGCATCCCAGGCCGCTCCATCATCCTGGACGGCCGTCCCCATACGGTCATCGGTGTGCTGCCGGCAGGGGGTGCGTTTGACCGGGCGTTTGCCCAGATCTGGAGGCCACTGGCATTCGAACCGGAGAACATGACGCGCAACTTCCACTGGTTCGGAGCCTTTGCCAGACTGAAGCCGGGAGTCACGTTGAAGCGGGCGGTGGCGCAAATGGATGCCATCGGCGCTCGCATCGCCAAGGATTATCCGGATTCCAACAAGGGATGGGGCGTGAAGATCGACCTGTTCGCCGAAACGCTGGTGGGTGAGCAGTTACGCCAGTCGTTGTACGTGTTGCTGGCCGCGGTGGGCATGGTGCTGCTCATTGGCTGCGCGAACCTGGCGAACCTCACCCTGGCGCGGGGAATTGCGCGTGAGCGTGAAGTCGCCATCCGCGCCTCGATCGGCGCCGGGCGGTGGAGGCTGATGCGGCAGTTTCTGACCGAGAATGTCCTTCTGTCATTCATTGGCGGCGTCTTGGGATTGGGGCTGGGGCTTGCGATGAAGACCGGACTGGAAATGGCGATCCCGCCGTATTCGCTGCCCCGGGAGGCCGATGTGTCGCTGGATGGGCGGGTGCTGCTCTTCACTTTAGGGCTCGCCATTTTCACAGGAATCATCTTCGGACTGGCGCCGGCGCTCCAGGCGACACGGCCAAACCTCGCCGGGTGCATGAAGGAAGGGGGCCGTGGGATGAGCGCGGGCGGCCATTACAGGGTGCGCAGCGGTTTGGTGGTGACGGAAGTTGCGCTCGCGTTCATGCTGCTCACCGGCGCCGGATTGCTGATTCGCAGTTTCTTCGAGATGCAGCAGGTAGACACGGGCTTCGATGCAACCAATGTCCTTACCGCCGGGCTGCCCATACCGGAAAAGCGGTACCCCGACGCCGATCAATTGAACTCGTATCTGCGCCAGGTGGTTGCGAATGTGGAAGCGCTTCCCGGGGTCCGCGACGTGGCGCTCACGTCCGCCTTACCGATGCAAGGCTGGGGTTACGGCATGCCGTTTCAGAGGGCGGACAGGCCGATGGTGGATCGCGCCAACCGCCGGGCATGCTTTTTCAAAATGGTCAGCCCATCGTATTTCCGTGTCCTGGGGATGAAGGTGCTGCGGGGCAGGCCGCTCAGCGACACTGATGCCAAAGGCGCGCCACCGGTGACGGTAATCAACGAAACCATGGCACGGCTGTACTTCAAAGGAGAGGATCCGATCGGCAAACGCATTCTCGTGCAGGAGATCGTTCCCGGCAAGACGCAGTTGGGAAGCGAGGTCCCTTGGGAAGTGGTAGGGATGGTGGCGGACGAGAAGGTGGACAATCTCGACAGCAAAAGAGACAACCCGGGAATGTATGTGTCGAACACACAGAGCCCGGTCTACTTCCAGGCGCTGGTTGTCCGCGCGGCCATGGATCCGATGGGGCTCAAGCAGGCGTTGAGCCGCGCGATCCATGACATCAACAAAGATCAGACGCTCACTGAGGTAAAGACCCTCGAGCAGGTGAAGGCGGAATCGATGGCATCCAACCGGCTACGATCGCTTCTGCTCACCGTGTTCGCCATGATCGCCGTGGTGCTTGCGGCGATCGGCATCTATGGAGTGATCTCGTATTCGGTGGAGCAACGAACGCACGAAATCGGCATCCGGGCAGCGCTTGGCGCATCGAAGAGTGATCTGATGGGCCTGATTGTGCGCGGCGGCATGCTGGTCGCCGGAGCCGGATTGGCAGTCGGCTTCACGGGATCCTACGGATTGACCCGCCTGCTGGCTGGATTGCTGTTCGGCGTTGGCGCCCACGACCCCATGACAACCGGCGCGGTAGCGGGCGTGCTTTCGTTTGTGGCAATACTGGCATGCTACATTCCAGCGCGCCGGGCGGCCCGCGTGGATCCGATGGTTGCGCTCCGTTACGAGTGAGGATCTCTCAGACGAAGGCATTTGGTCAGGCGGAGGCGAGGCGGAGACGGGCTACCGTCTCGAGGTGGAACGTCTGCGGGAAGAGGTCGATCATCGTCAGGCTATCGAGGCTGTAGGCGCCGCAAAGCGCGGCGAGGTCGCGAGCGAGCGTTGCCGGGTCACAGGAAACGATGGTGAGGCGGCGCGGCTTTGCTTCGAGCAGGCGCTGCACCGCATGCTTGCCGAGACCGGCGCGTGGGGGGTCCGCGAGGACGAAATCGATTGAGGCCTGGTTTGCGGCCAGGAAGTGTTCGGCGGAGGCTTGCTGTGCGTCGAGGGCAACGCCCGCCCGCTCGGCATTGAACTTCAGGTCGCGCCATGCGGCGGCGCCCGACTCGACTGCCGTGACCTTCTGGAAGCGCTTGGCCAGGGGGAGGGAAAAGAGACCGACTCCGGAATAGAGGTCGAGCGCCGATTCGCCTTCGGCATCGCGCAGGGCGGCCTCGACGAGCGTGTCGATGAGGAAGCGGTTCACCTGAAAGAAGGCGTCATGGCTGACGCGGAACTCGAAGCCGGCGGCGGCGTAGGTGATGGCTCCGGAGAGAAGGCCGGGGATTTCCCGGGCGCTCCATTCGAAGAACCGTTTGGCGACGGGCTGGGCGGAGGAGAGGACGTTCAGTTGCACGTCCGTTTCATTGGTGAAGAGTTCGAGTGTGCGCAGGAAGCGGGGAAACCGCGTATCGGCGGACATGCGGCGGATGGCCGCGAAAGCCTGGAGCAGTTTCGGCGACGAGATGGGGCAGTCCTCGACGGCGAGCACATTGCGCGAGCCCGCTTCGTGGTAACCGATGTTGCGTCCGTCGAAATGGAATTGCGCGCGGTTTCGATAGCCGAAGGGGGGACCGGAAAGAACTTCGATTTCGCCGGGGGCCTCCATCTTCCCGACGCGGGAGAAAACCTCGCGGAGGATGGCAAGTTTCTGCTCGAGTTGGTATTCGTAGGCGGCGTGCTGGTAGTGGCATCCGCCGCAGGGGCCGAAGTGCGGGCAGCGCGGGGTCACGCGGTGGGCAGAAGGGACGAGCACCTCCTCGACGCGGGCTTTGAGCAATTGAGATTTCTGCTCGACGACGCGGACGCGCGCCGATTCGCCGGGCAGCAGGAACGGGGTCAGGATGACCTGGCCATTGTCGCGGGCGAGGGCATCGCCGCCATAGACCAGCTTCTCCACCGTGACGGCACGGTGCGATGAGTTTGTTTCAGTGGTTTCGATCACGTACCATATAAGCTTATCCCTCCCACTCGCGTTACAGCATGAAACCACGTGTTCTATCCGGCGTACAGCCGTCAGGCAACCTACACATCGGCAATTATCTTGGCGCCTTGAAAAACTGGGTGAAGATCCAATACGACTACGAAAGCATTTTCTGCATTGTGGATCTGCACGCCATCACGGTGTATCAGAACCCCGAGGAGTTACGGGCAAAAATTCTGGAACTGACCGCGCTTTTCCTGGCCGCGGGGATTGATCCGAAGCATTCGGCGATTGTCGCGCAATCGACGGTGCACGGCCATGCGGAACTGGCGTGGCTGCTCACTTGCGTCACTCCCGAGGGCTGGCTCTACCGCATGACGCAATACAAAGCGAAGTCGGAAGCGCAGGAAACGATCGGAGCGGGCATCCTGCTCTACCCCGTACTGATGGCCGCCGACATTCTCATCTATCAGGCGAACGTGGTGCCGGTGGGGGAGGACCAGAAGCAGCATCTTGAACTCGCGCGGGACATTGCGCAGCGGTTCAATTCGCTCTACGGCGAAACCTTCGTGATGCCGGAGACGCGTCTTCCCACGGTGGGCGCGCGCGTGATGGGGCTGGACGATCCGGAAAAGAAGATGAGCAAATCGGAAAAAGGATCGGGGCACGCCGTGGCGCTGCTCGATCCGCCGAATGTCATCAGGAAGAAGATCATGCGCGCGACGACGGACTCCAATCCAGGGGTCAGTTTCGAGAACATGGGGCCCGGTGTGCGGAATCTGCTGGCAATCTTCCAGGCGTTCAGCGACTGGAGTGACGATGAGATGAAGCGGCACTTCGAAGGCATGCGCTACGGGGACCTGAAGAAGCAGGTGGCGGAGATGGTGGCGGCTTCGCTCGAGCCGCTCCAGCAGCGCTACCGGGAGATCACCGCCGATCCGGGGTATGTGGACCGCATCCTTGCCGAGGGCTGCGAGCGCGTCAGCCCGATTGCGAATTCCACCGTGAATCTCGCCAAGCAGCGGATGGGAATCTACACGCGGTCCTGACGAATGGAATCGAGCCGCCGCATTACACTGGCCACCTATGCGCGGCTGCTGCGGGCGAACGCAAATTTTCGCAAGCTGTGGTTCGCGCAGATTGTCAGCGAGATCGGCGACTGGATGTACACGGTGGCCATCTATTCGCAGTTGCTCGAGCTGACGGGCGGGCAGGCGAAATCGGTGGGCTTTGCCTTCGTGCTGCAAGTGTTGCCGCAGCTGCTGGTCTCGCCGATGACCGGGGTGCTCAATGACCGGCTGAGCCGCCGCAGCCTGATGATTGTGGCGGACCTCGCCAGAGCAGTGATTGTCACGCTGATGCTCTACGCGCAGGCGCGCGGGCTGATCTGGCTGATTTACGTCCTGCTGTTTCTCGAAACCGTGTTCTGGGCGTTGTTTGAACCGGGCAGGAACGCCGTGATTCCGAACATTACCGAAGGGGACGATGTTCTGATCGCGAACGGGCTTGCCTCCATTACGTGGTCATTCAATTTCGCGGTCGGCTTCTCGATAGGCGGCTTCATCGCCGCGCTGGCGGGGCGGCGGGCGGTGTTCGTCATCAACGCGCTTTCGTTTATACTGAGCGCCATTCTGATTTCGCGGATGCGGTTCACTGAGCCGCATATCGAGCGCCTGCCGGCGATGCGCGCGCGGGACCTGGCGGATTTTTCGCCCATCGCGGAGGGCTTACGTTATGTCCGCGGCGATAAGCGGCTGTTCGCCACGATGCTGGTGAAATGCGGGCTGGGATTCATGGGCGCCAACTGGGTGCTGGTGACGATTCTCGGGGAACAGAAGTTCCCGCTGTCGATTGCCGGGACCGATCCGAAGGAGGCCGGGATGCTGGGCATGAGCATCCTGATGGGATGCCGGGGATTGGGGGCTTTGATTGGCCCCATCATCGGCACGTATCTGGCGGGGCATTCGGAATCGAGGCTGAGATGGGGGATTCTCATCGGGTTCCTGTGCAGCGGAATCGGATACATGCTGCTGGGCCAGATGGGGCACGCCGTGACGGCGGGGCTTACGCTGGTTTTGGCGCATGCGGGCGGGTCGATCATTTGGGTGTTCTCGGCGACTCTGCTCCAGATGACCACTGAGGACAAATTCCGCGGGCGCGTCTTTTCGGCGGAGTTCGCGTTCATGACGCTGTCGATGTCGGCATCGAGCACGCTTGCGGGCATGTTCATTGACCGCGGAATTGACGTGGGCACGGTGGCGTCGACGGCAGGCGCGTTTATGCTGGCTCCGGGCCTGGCGTGGCTTCTGGCGCAGCGTCTCTGGCGGGAGCAGAGCGTGCATCCGTCACGCGCGTAAATCCTTCATCGAGAGTGGGCGGACGCAGGCGCGCGGCCATGCGTTCGAGGACGTCTTCAGGGACGACGCGCGGTCTTCCGCTGTTGCGGCGCTTGCAGATCTCGACAGGCACATCGAAGAACACAGCCTCGGCATCGGCATCGTGCATCTGCGCGATCTTGATGTAGGGGCGGCGCTCGGCGGGCGTAAGGTTGGTGGCGTCGATGCACGTTACCGGGCGCCGCAGTTCCAGGCGAAGGCGCAGGAGGCGGCGCAGTTCGACGAAGATGCGGCGGTTGATGCTCTGGTCGGTCACATCGTCAAGCACGAGTTTACGGATGGAGTCCGAGGAGAGGACCGGAAAGTTGTGCCGGGCAGCGTAGGTCGACTTGCCGGAACCCGGCAAGCCGACGAGAAGGATGACCTTGGGGCGTGGCAACGGCTTCAGACGCTGTAGCGGTCGAGTTCAAGGAGCTGCCTGGCGATCTTACGCCGCAGCGCGACGGAGTTTACGGGTTCGATCCTGGTGAAGCGTTTGAGAACGGCGAGGTTCGTGCGCAGCGCGTCGCCGGAAGAACAGGCGGAGAGCACATAGCGGCCCGCTTTTTCGATCTCCTCCATGGCTTCGGGCAGGAACACGGCCTTGTAATCGGCGGCAAGTTCGCCTTTGCCCAGATGCTCGAGTTTATTGGCGCGCAGCGCGACGGACTCGATGGCGAAGGCGTTCATGCTGATGTCGGTGATGCCGGCGAGCACCTCCTGCTGCTGATCGAGTTCATTGAGGAAGGTCTGGTAGGCGACGCCGAGACAGAGGAGCGCCACTTTCTTGGCATTGCCGATGATTGTGGCGTCATCGAGCGTGGCTCCGAGCGCGGGTCCGGCGAGGATGTCCGATTGCAGTTTTTTGACGGCCTCGACCAGCGGCAACTGGCCCCGCTGCGCGCGTTTGAGCAACATGCCGGTGGCCAGCATGCGGTTGATCTCGTTGGTGCCTTCAAAGATGCGGTTGATGCGCGAATCGCGGTAGGCCCGCTCGACGGCGTAATCCTGGTGATAGCCGTAGCCGCCGTGGATTTGCACGCCTTCGTCCACCACGTAGTCGAGCATTTCGGAGCCGTACACTTTCATGTACGAGCACTCCATGGCGAACTCCTCGACGGCTTTGAGCATCCGCTCGCTGGCGTCGGGGGCATCCCAGGAAAAATCGCCGAGGGCGGCGTTGATCATGCCGACGACGCGATAGCTCATGGTCTCGACGGCGAAGATACGGATGGCCATCTCCGCGAGTTTGTGCTGGATCATGCCGAATTCGCCGATGGACTTGCCGAACGCCTTGCGCTCCCGGGCGTACTTGAGGCAGATTTGCAGCGTGTACTTTGCGCCGCCGCTGGTGAACGGCCCGAGCTTGAAGCGGCCCATGTTAAGAATGTTGAAGGCGATGTGATGGCCCTTGCCCACTTCGCCGAGCACGTTCTCCACGGGGACTTTCACGTTGTCGAGATAAACGGGCGTGGTGGAACTGCCCTTGATGCCCATCTTTTTTTCCTCGTTGCCCGGTTTGACGCCGGGCCAGGCGCGCTCGACGAGGAAAGCTGTAAATTTCTCTCCGCCCACTTTGGCGAACACGGTGTAGAGATCCGCGTGGCCGCCGTTGGTGATCCACATTTTCTGGCCGTTGAGGATGTAGTGCTTTCCGTCTTCGCTCAGGCCGGCGCGTGTTTTCACGGCGAGCGCATCGGAGCCGGCCTGCGGCTCGCTGAGGCAGTAGGCAGCAATCATTTCAGCGCTGGCGAGCTTCGGAAGATAGCGCCGCTTTTGCTCTTCAGTGCCGTAGAAGAGCAGCGGCAGCGTACCGATGCCGGTGTGCGCGCCATGCCACGCCGAATAGGAGCCGTCGCGGGAAAGATGCTCGGCCACAATTATCATGGAAGTGAGGTCGAGTTCCATGCCGCCGAAGCGTTCGGGCAGGATGACGGCGGTGAGGCCGAGTTCGGCCGATTTCTTCAGGATGGAGGGCGCGACACCGGGTTCCTGGTGCTGGATGCGCTCGATGTTCGGCAGGATCTCTTTCTGCCAGAACTCGTCGGCGGTGCGGGCGATGGCCTTGTGCTCCTCGGTGAAGTCCTCGGGTGAATAGATTTCTTCCGGTGCGCGCGGCTCCAGCAGAAAGGCGCCGCCCTTCGTTTTCGGGAGAGCAATTGACGTGGTTGCCATGATGAGTTCCCCTGTTATTGCAAGTTTTCGAAAATTCCCGCGGCTCCCTGCCCGCCGCCGATGCACATGGTGACCATACCGTAGCGGGAGTTGCGGCGGCGCATCTCGCGGAGGATGGTGGCGGTGAGTTTCGCGCCCGTGCAGCCAAGCGGGTGGCCGAGGGCAATGGCTCCGCCGTTCACGTTGAGACGGTCCATATCGAGACCTGTTTCGCGCGCCACGGCCAGAGCCTGCACCGCGAACGCTTCATTCAATTCGATGACGCCGATGTCCTCGAGTTGGAGGCCGGCCATCCTGAGGGCTTTGGGAATGGCTACAACCGGACCCATGCCCATGATCTCGGGCGGCACCCCCCCGACGGCGAAGCTCACGTAGCGCGCCATCGGCTTCAGCCCGAGTTCCCTGGCGCGGAGTTCCGACATGACGATGGCCGCGGCGGCTCCATCGCTGGTCTGCGAGGAGTTGCCCGCGGTGACGGTTCCGTCGGAGGCGAAGACGGCTTTCAGCTTTGCCAGCGCTTCGAGCGAAGTGTCGGCGCGTGGTCCTTCATCCTTCCGGAACACCGTCTTCGTGGTGTGGGGCTTTCCGTTCGAGAGGACCGTGGCTTCCAATTCGAGCGGTACGATCTCCTCGTCGAACCGGCCCTCAGCTTGCGCCTGAAGGGCATTCCGGTGGCTGCGCAGGGAGAAGGCATCCTGGTCTTCGCGGCCGATGGCGTACTTCTGGCGCACACGCTCGGCCGTCAGGCCCATGCCCATGTAGATTTCCGGCTGATGGTCGACAAACCAGGGGTTCGGGGCGAACTTGTTGCCGCTCATCGGCACCATGCTCATGGATTCGCTACCGCCGGCGATGATGATGTCCGCGCCGCCCGCGCGGATGCGGTCAGCGGCCATGGCGATGGCTTGCAGACCGGAAGAGCAGAAACGATTGATGGTGACGCCGGGAACGGAATCGGGAAGCCCGGCGCGGAGGGCGATGACGCGCGCCATGTTCATGCCCGACTCGGCTTCCGGCATGGCGCAGCCGATGATCACATCATCGATGGCGTCTTTCGCCACCTGCGGATACTTATCGAGCAGCGCATTTACTACAGCGGCTCCCATGTCATCTGGGCGGGTATTCTTCAGGGCTCCGCGGCCCGATTTGCCTACTGCCGTCCGGAGGCAGTCGATGACGACGGCTTCTTGCATTCGTGGAACTCCCAGGCGCTGTCTTGGGCTGGCGAGCGGTGCTCCAAGCCCGGCGCTCACCCCTATCTTAGACCCGGCGAGTGGGGGGCGGCTTTGCTGTCATACAGCGCCATACAGAATTCGCCTCTGGTAACGGGGCCGGTTCGCCGGGGTACGTTTGGGAACAGCTGTTCGAACCCGGGGCGGGGGAGGGCGCCTTCGCCGGCGGAGAGTTTGGCGTCGCGACCGGCAAGGCGCAGCCAGCGGACTGCGGTGGCGCCGTCGAGAGGGGCATCGGGGCGCGAATCATAGTCCGTGAAGAAGCCCTTCGTTCCGAAATACTGCATGGCGGCGTAGGCGGGGTGGCGGCGGTTGATGTCCTTGAAGTAGGTGAGCACCTGGCCTTGGGAAACGAGGATCCGCTGCATTGTTTCGACATCGACGTCGCGCGGCTGGCGATTGTTCTGAATGGCGAGATGCGCGGCAACGCCCGCTGCCTGGCCCATCGCCATCCACGTCGGCTCGAGGCGGATGGTGGAGAAGGCGACATGGGTGGTGGAGGCGGCAACGGGCACGAGGAGGCCATCGACTTTTTCCGGCACGAGGATGCGGTAAGGGATCTGGTAGGGCTTGGTGAATTCGTCCAGCATGTAGATGTAGCCTTCGAGGACTTTGTCGTGCCCTGGCTCGCGTTTGCGCGCGGGGAAGCTGTCGATGGGAAATTCACCGGCGGCAATGGCATCGGGTTGGATGCGGGCGCGCTGCTGTCCTTCGAGCTGAATGACGTCGTTTTCCGACAGTGTGTAGAGGCCCACAACGCGGCGCGCTTCGCGAATGTAGAGTTGCCAGGGGAAGTTGTGGTTGTCCGTGAACTCGTCTTTGGAGAGGTGATAGCGGCGGGCAAGGCTGCGCTGGTCCTCGGGAATGGCGCGGTCGTTCTGAAGGAAGTACAGCAGGCCGAGAGTAATGTTGCGGATGTGGGCGGTGATCTGCTCGCGCTCCTCCCAGGAGGCTTCGGGGTATCGCTGGCACTCTCCGGCAAACGGAAATCCGAGCGCTTTCGGATACATGTTGACGCCGGTCTTCTGATTGGGGATTTCGGCGATGGAGAGCGCGCGGACCACCGTGCCCATGACGGCTTTGAACATGCCGCGGCCTTCTTTGTACTCCTTTGGCGGGTCCATGCGGCCGGCTTTCCAATCGTCGATGTAGCCGAGGTAGCGGGCGCGGTCATATTCGGGCGGAGGATCGCGGAGGACGGCCTGGTTCGCGGGATTCGTGGTGAGGCAGAGGCGGAAGGTGTAGGCCGTGATGCGGTCATCGCCTTCGCCTGTGGCGCCGGGGAGAAAACGGCGGGATTCGGGATCCTGATAGACCACGCCGGCATGCAGTTCTCCGAACTCTTTTCGGCCTTCGCGCCCGAGGCGATAGCGGCAACCGGCGAATGCGGCGAGGTCCCCTTCATAGCTGCCATCGATGAAGATCTTGCCGCGGAATTCTTCGAACTTGCCCGAGTCGCGATTGAGCGCGCGGAGAGCCACGATGCGTCTGGCATCGCGCATGACTTCCGCGAGCCGGTGGTGTGGGAACCATTGGATACGGCTTTCCCTGCGCAGCATCTGCTGGAACGTGTTTTCGGCCACCGAGGGCTCGTAGTAGTAGCCGTCGCGGCTGAGGCGGACGTTCTCCGAGCCTTCGCCGTATTTCTCCACGTAGTAGGCGCGCACTCTTGTGACAAATTCGCGGAAGAGGCCGCCGATGGCTTCCTTGGTTTCGATGTCGGATTTTCCCAATCCGCTGGCGGTCATTCCGCCCATGTGGGCGTGGTATTCGAGCAGCGCAACGCTGTGCCCCATCCGAGCGGCGCTGATGGCGGCAGCGATGCCGCCCGGTGTTGCGCCGTACACCACGACGTCGAAGCTATGTTCCGCGGCTGCCAGTTGCGCGGCGGCCGTCATGAGGAGGAGGAATTTCGTCATCTAAGGTCCAGGTCAGCGAGGCGGATTTCCGTGATTTGAATGTCTTCTTTGTTGGTGGAGTAGATGACCCACAGCGAACCATTGTGTTCCATGGCGTGTGGATACTGGAGACTCCCGGCGGCTGTTGCGGCCGAAACGCGGCTGCGGAGCGCCTTTGCGGACCGCTACCGTGCGGTGGAAGGTCCATCCGTCGCGGCTGAACGAGATCGCCAGCGGATCGCGGCGTTCGGCGTTGGGATTGTTGATGAGATAGAACCATCCCGTGGAGGTGCGGCCGGTGAAGTTCTTGCTGGTGGCGTCGGGGTAGTTGGTATGGACGGGAAGCGACCATGTCTGCCCCGCGTCGCGGGAGTAGGAATGGATGAGCTTGTGAGAGCGGAGGTTGTCGCGAATGATCATGTGCGCGACGTGATCAGGACCTTCGAACCAACTGGGCTCATCGAGATGATCGAAGGGCGGCGGCATGGTCATGCGGGTGTAGGTCCATTGGGTGGGAGCGGAGGGATCGGCAGTAGCGGTAAAGAGGTCCATGTTGCGGTCGCGGCAGGCCATGAACAGGCGGTCTCCGAGGCGTTCCGGCGGAAAGTTGTTCATACAGTTTTCGGCGTAAGGGCCGAGCGGTTCCCATTCTTTGCCTGACCATTGGTAGCGCATGAGTGCGAGATCCTTCCAGACCACGTCCTTGCCGCGCTTGCCGTAATCCGCGCTGGAGACGAGGGCGCCTAGCGCGTAGAGCTTGCCGCGGTCAGCGAACAATCCACGAGTGATCCAGCGTTTGGGGCCTTGGGGGCCATCGGGATCGCGGGCGAGGATGCGGGGCTCGCTCCAGGCGTGGCCATCCTCGCTGGTGGCAAAGAGGATGTGCTGATCGGGATCTTCTTCATGGATTTTGCTGGACGACCAGGCGGCGATGAAGAGACCGCCGTGCCAAGCGATGTAGGAGTGGAGGTTGAACTGCGATTCGTTTTCGCGGCCCTGAAAGACAGTGCTGGTGCGGCTCCTGGCGAGGGGGATATCCATGGGCGCCGCCACGGTTTGCGGATTGGCCAATAGATGAGCAGGGTCCTTGGGAAAATCCGAGATACGGAAGTCAGAGACCTCAATATCCTCTTTCTGCCGGTTTTCCTGCGCGCGTGAAGAGGACGCCGCCATGAGGAGGGCCGCCATGCAGGGCAGCGCGGCTTTCCAACCGGCGCGCAGGGCGGAGGAGAGGCGCGCAGCCAGAGCAGCGTTTTTCGGGAGGGCGGCGAGGTTGGTGGTTTCCATCGGGTCTGTTTGATGATCGTATCAGGCGGTGGCGAAGGAGACCGTAAGCGACGGGGATCGCGCCGGCCATTTATCATGGGTAGCAGATTCTTGAAGGCCCTGACATGAACAAGAAAATACTCATCGTGACGGGAGACGCGGGCGAGGGCTACGAAGCCTGGTACGCCTATCATCGCTTTCAGGAGGCGGGGCACACACCGGTGGTAGCGGCGCCTTCGAAGCGCCGGCTCCATCTGGTGATGCACGATTTCGAACCGGGCTGGGATACGTATGTGGAACGGCCGGGATACACGATGGAGGCGGATATCGCCATTGACAACGTGCGCGCCGGCGACTATGACGCCATGCTGATTGTTGGCGGGCGCGCCCCCGAGTATCTCCGCCACAACGAGCGCCTCATCACGCTGGTGCGGGAGTTCCACGCCGCGGGAAAGTGGCTGTTCGCCATCTGTCACGGGATCCAGGTGCTGGTGGCCGCGGGCGTGGTGAAAGGCCGCTGCGTCACCTGCTACGAGCATGTGCGCCATGAGGTGCAGATGGCAGGCGGCACGTGGGACCACAGGCAGGCGGTGAGAGACGGGAAGATCGTAACGGCGCAGACGTGGCAATCGCATCCGGAGTTTTACCGGGAGGTGTTTGGGTGCTTGGGGGGCTAGTCAAGCCTTCTGAGTTCGGGAATCGCGCGTTGCAATGATGGAACGCAGTGGCTGGGGAAAACGGTGTTGGGACGGCTCCAATGGAAGAGAGTCACCGCCGCGCCGGGGATCTTCTCATCGATTTGAGGTTCGCGGCTGTAGTCTGTTTACGAGAGCAGTGATTGCCTTGGTGGACCTCTGCCGGTATGCAGCAACTGCCTTGGCATATCGTTCTCGCACCCACTGTTCTCCGCAACCTCTGCCGGAAGGGAGAGGCTCGAAGTAGATTTCGTGAGGCCGGACGTTGAGCCGTTGGAGATAGCGGTAGGCGAACCGCTGATGCCTGTGATCCTCAGCGAGGATGACGACCCGGGAAGGCTTAGCCATTCTGCCAACCGCGGGCAATCAACTCAGCCGGAGTGAGGCTGCTTTCCGGTTCCCCGCGAAACTCCTTGACTCGAACGGGTCCGAGCGCTTCACGCACAAATTGAACACCATAGTCCGGCGCCCACTGATTGATCAGTTCAGGATGGTGGGAAATCAGGATAACCTGGCCACGGTTAGCCTCAACCGCCTCAGTCGCCGCCATCAGCCAAGGCTGGATCTCGCCGAGCGAGATGAAATTTTCGGGTTCATCGACGATGACCGTACCTCCCGTCGCGACGACAAAGTGAAGGATTGTGTAGAGGCAGACCAAACATCGTTGTCCGTCAGATAACTCGGTGAAGACGAACTTGGCTCCGGGGTGAGTTCCGCTGGAGAACTCTGCAAGGAGCAGCCGTGCATTCTCGCCAATTGTTTCGAGCGTCAAGAAGTCAAACCCGTCGATAGACTCCCTCAGTCCATCAAGAAACAAGGCGTTCTCTTTTGGATACGCTTGCACCAGATGCCGGTACCACCCGGGAAAATTGGAGAGGTTGACTGTCGGGGCAAGTTCTTCTTTCTCCGCGGTGACGCTCATCGCGAACGGGTTGATTCGAAAGCAGAAGAGCGTCCCAAGCCACCCACGGAAACGGGTCAGCTTCTGGTTATCCTTGCGCGGCATAATCGTGGAGAGCGCCGACCGGTGCCAATCGAACGGATAGGTCACCTTGTGTTCGAAGCGGTCGTTGTATAAGTGAACCTCGCCTTCCAGGAACTCGAAAACAGGCTTTTCGTCGAGGCGAACCGTTTCCGAGACGACGCGCGGGCGCACTGGTTCCCCCCAGGGATCCACAACGAGACGGTAAACATATCTACCTTGGTCCAGGTTCGCTTCTATTTCAAACGTGAGCCGCGGTTGATTCAGTCAGCGGGTCCGCTGCCCAAGGTGAAACACGTCGTCCGCTCTGTCGCCGCGCGCCACAAACTGCCGGAGAGCCAGGATCGCATCCATCAGCGAGGACTTACCCGATCCGTTATCGCCCAGGATCAGTTGCTTCCGTGCCGGCCGGTACTCAAAGTTGACAAAGCAACGGAAATTGTCGAGATAGATGCGGGTCAACATCTCGACTCAATTCTACAGCGTTACGCCGTCCACAAATCGTACTGCAATTTGTCAAAGCACAGCGTTGTCGTGGCTGGGAAGTGCTTCCACCCGGCGAGTTCGCCGCAGCCGTGGTACATCATCTCGATGTCGATGGCGATCCAGGTGTCAGGATAGAGCGTGACTACGTAGCGGGCTTCCACGGGATTGTATTCGCCGGCTTTCTGCGACAGTTCGAGCACGTTCTTTTCGTAGGGGATCATCATCGTGTTGGCGTCGAACGTGCCGGCCACGAGATTGCCGGCTTCGTTGTTGCCTCCGAGCGCGTGGCCGACGATGTGCAGCCATTCCCACTTCCGTTCGGCCGCCCACTCCTCGTCGAAAACGGCTTTGGCGTAGTTGAGGGCGCTGTCACCCATGACCGCGTCGCGCGTGGGGCTCTCGCTTCCTTTGGTGACGGCGCTGTTCCACATGGCGCAGACTTCGATGCGGTCCGTATCGGGGGGCAGGGGGAATCGTTGATCTTTCCTCGGCTTCTTCGGGTTGGGACGGCGTTCGCGGGAGGGAAGAGGAGCCTGGGCGAAGTAGAGGTAGTTGTGGGCGTAGCCGAGCAGGAGATACTTCCCGAGTCCGCCCTCGTCACGCCGCTTGACGCCGCCGAGGGCCAGGAGTTTGTCCAGGTTCTGCTCGTAGTAGTAGGCATTCTCGACCGTGGCGGGCTTGTCCAGGGACGGGGAAAGAACGATCACGCCGTATTGGCGCCCCAGCCGCTGGGTGCTGAAATCGCTGGAAATCAGAATATTGGAAGGGTCCGGGTTGTCGGCGCGGCCCTTGAGGTTGAAGCCTTTCGACTTAATTGGCTGGTACCGGGTGACTCTTCCGCTGCGTAAATTCATTGTTGGGAACTCTCCCTATTCTTTTGATCGATATGTAGAATCAGAGCGATGCGCAGGCGCGGAAGGGCGCCGGAACAGCAGCAAAGCCCTGACTGCCGAGATTTGATTATATACGGAATAGTGAGGAATTGATATGAAAATCAGGTGAGCTTTTTCCGCAGCATTTCATTCACCGCGCCCGGGTTCGCCTGCCCCCGCGTGGCCTTCATGATCTGCCCCACCAGGAACCCGGCGACGGCGGTCTTTCCGCCCTTGTACTGCTCGACCTGCTTCGGATTCGCCGCGATCACTTCGTCGACAATCTTCTCGAGGGCGCCGGCGTCGCTGATCTGGCGCAAGCCTTCCCGCTCCATGATGAGGCCCGGAGCTTCCCCGGCGGCAAGCATCTTGGGGAAGATCTCCTTGGCCAGTTTGCCGGACAACTCACCTTTGGCGATGAGAGTCACCAGTTCGCCGAGCTTTTCCGGGGAGATGGGCGAGTCAGAGATCTCCTTGCCTTCCGCCTTCAGTGCGCCGAGGAGGTCGCCCATCACCCAGTTGGCCGCGGCCTTGGGATCGGCCGATGCCTTTGCGGCGGCTTCATAGTAATCGGCAAGGGCGCGCGTGGAGGTGAGCACATCGGCATCATATTCGCGGATGCCGTAGGTTTCCATGAAGCGCTTCTTCCTGGCCGAAGGCAGTTCGGGCATGCGGGAGCGGATCTCACCGAGCCAGCGATCGCTGACGCGCACGGGGACGAGGTCGGGTTCCGGGAAGTAGCGGTAATCGTGCGCGTGCTCCTTGCTGCGCATGCCCACCGTCTCGCCCGAGTCCGGATTGTACAGCCTCGTTTCCTGGGCCACTTTGCCGCCGCTTTCGATGACGCCCACCTGGCGCGCAATCTCGTAATCGAGGGCCAGTTTGAGAAAACGGAAGGAGTTGAGGTTCTTCACTTCCGCCTTGACGCCGAATTTTTCGGCTCCGTGGAGACGCACGGACACGTTCGCATCGCAGCGCAGGTGGCCTTTCTCCATGTCGCAAGTGGAAACGCCGACGAACTGGAGCACCTGCTTGATCACCGTCAAGTAGGCATAGGCTTCATCGGAACTGCGCATGTCGGGCTCGCTCACGATCTCGATGAGGGGGGTACCGGAGCGGTTGAGGTCGACGTATGTGTAGCGGTCCGAATCACGGAATCCTTCATGCGAACTCTTGCCGGCGTCGTCCTCGATGTGGACGCGAGTAATGCCGATTCTCTTCGACTCCCCGTTCACTTCGATTTCGAGGCTGCCGTGCTCGGCCAGCGGTTGGTCGTACTGAGAGATCTGGTAGCCTTTCGGCAGGTCCGGATAGAAGTAGTTTTTCCGCGCCAGCCTCGAGAACGGGTTGATGCGGCAATTGAGGGCCAGCCCGGCTTCAATCGCCATCTCCACCACGGCTTTGCTCAAGACGGGAAGCGCTCCGGGCAACCCCAGGCAGACGGGACAAACGTTCGTGTTCGGCGGCGCGCCGAAGCCGGCGGGGCAGCCGCAGAAGATCTTCGTGTTCGTCGCCAACTGTACGTGGACTTCCAGTCCGATCACCGGCTCATACTTCGCAATCGTTTCCGGAGTGGGGAGAGCTAGGGTTCCAGAGGCCATCGCCTCATTTTAGCCGATACTATCTCTGATGCCTTTGCGCAAGCGGATGGAGCGGTACTTCGCCTTCGAGGAACTGCACACGAATTGGAGCGCGGAAGTGCTGGCCGGGGTGACCACGTTCGTGACGATGGCCTACATTATCTTCGTGAATCCGGCGATTCTGAAGGATGCGGGAATGCCTGTTGCGGCCACCACGGTGGCCACGTGCCTGTCGGCGGCGTTTGGATCAATTCTGATGGGAGTGCTGGCGCGCTACCCTATCGCGCTGGCTCCGGGCATGGGGCTGAACGCTTACTTCACTTACGCGGTGGTGAAGGGGATGGGCGTCGCCTGGGAAACGGCGCTGGGCGCGGTGCTGATTTCGGGCATTATCTTTCTGCTGCTGACTTTGGCCAGATTGCGGCAACTGATTCTCAGCGCGGTCCCGCCGGAATTGTACGCGGCGGTTGCGGCGGGGATCGGGCTGTT
Organism: Bryobacterales bacterium; assembly: GCA_020847975.1. Lineage (GTDB taxonomy): Bacteria > Acidobacteriota > Terriglobia > Bryobacterales > Bryobacteraceae > CADEFT01. The sequence continues at coordinate 32,540 of JADLBD010000192.1, forward strand.
CATCGCCTTCATCGGCATGAAGAACGCGGGCCTGGTAGCGGCGAATCCGGCGACGCTGGTGACGGTGGGGAACCTGCGCGACCCGAGCACGATTCTCTCGGCGGCGGGGCTGGTTCTCATCGGCGCTTTGATGGCGCGCGGGATCAACGCCGCCATGCTGTTGGGGATTGCCGTGATTACCGCAGCCGGCAGCGCGCTGGGCCTTGCGCATTGGACGCCCGGCACACAGGATATCCGGGCAATCTCGGGCACATGGCTGCATCTCGATGTGCGCGGCACTTTGCAGCTTGGGCTTCTCGAGATCATCTTCGTATTCCTCTTTGTAGACCTGTTCGACAACATCGGCACGCTGGTGGGGGTGGGCAAGAAAGCGGGGTTGTTCGATGACGCCAACCGGATCCCGCGCGCGGGGCGGATTCTGACGGCCGATTCGCTGGCGACAATGTTCGGGTCGCTGGTGGGCACGTCCACCGTGGTCAGCTACATCGAAAGCGCGGCGGGCGTGGCGGCAGGCGGGCGCAGCGGGGTGACCGCGGTGGTAACGGGGTTGCTGTTTCTTGTGGCGGCCTTCCTGGCTCCCTGGTTTGGAGCCATCCCCGCGGCGGCGACCTCTCCCGCGCTCATACTTGTGGGCTCGCTGATGGTGTCTTATGCGGGGGAAATCCGGTGGCACGATCCACTCATCGGAATCCCGGCCTTCCTGACCATCCTTTCGATTCCGCTGACTTTCAGCATCGCCAACGGACTGGCGTTCGGCTTCATCTCGTACGCGCTGCTGCGGCTTGCGGCGGGACGGTACCGGGAAGTGAACTGGCTGGTATGGGTGCTGACGGCGCTGTTTCTTCTGCGGTTTGCGTATCTGGGGAAGGAATGACACGCCGCCATTGCCGCGGTTCACGCTACGATAGATGCAAGATACCCATGAAGTTTCTTTTCGTCTCTTTCACTTTTTGTTCGTCTGTACTTGTCTACGGACAGGCCAAACCCGCTGTTCCCGCAAGTCAGCCGAAGCCGGCCGCACCCGCCGCCTCCGCGGATCCGAACGCCATCGTCTTCAAGGTCGGCTCGGAGAGCTTTACACGGGCTCAGTTTGATCAGCTCATCGCGGCGCTGCCGGAGCGCGTGCAAGCCGAAGTGCGAGGTCCGCACAAGCGCAAACTGGCGGATCAGTTGGTGGAGTTGAAGGTTGCCTCCCAGGAGGCACGGCGCCGGAAACTCGAACTCGATCCCAAGGTGCGGCAGCAGATTGCGCTGCAAACGGACAACCTGCTGGCCAACGCGCTGTTCATGGAGGTGTTGGACGCCACCAAGCCGACGGAAGCCGACGTGAAGGGCTACTACGAGACGCACAAATCGGAGTACGAGCAGGTGAAGGCGCGCCACATCCTGATACGGTTCCAGGGTTCGCGCGTGCCGCTGCGGGCCAACACGAAGGACCTGACGGAGGCGGAAGCGCTGGCCAAGTGCCAGGAGTTGCAGAAGCGGCTCGCCGGCGGAGAAGATTTCGCGGCTGTGGCGAAGTCGGATTCCGACGATACGGGCTCGGGAGCCAATGGCGGAGATCTGGGCTCCTTCAGCCATGGCCAGATGGTGCCGCAATTCGATGAAGCGGTGTTTTCGCTGCCCGTCGGCAAGGTAAGCGACCCGGTGAAAACTCCCTTCGGCTACCACCTCATCCAGGTGCAGGGGCACGACAACAAGAGCCTGGAAGAAGTGAAGCCGCAGATTGAGCAGAAGCTGAAGCCGGAACTTGCCAAGAAGCAGATTGACGCGCTGAAGAAGAGCACGACAATCACACTCGACGAGGCTTACTTCAGCAAATAAGGGCAGCGGCCGTGCACCCCATTGACCGCAACCGGGCCGTGGACCGCTTCGAGGCGGTTCCCAGGCTCGCGTTGGGCCACTATCCGACGCCGTTGGAGAAGATGCCGCGCCTGCGGGCCGCGCTTGGCGGCGGGCCGAGGCTTTTCGTCAAGCGCGATGATTACACCGGTGCGGGTTTCGGCGGAAACAAGGTGCGCAAACTCGAGTATGTGCTGGCCGCGGCGCAGGCGGAAGGGGCTGATTCGGTGATCACCTGCGGCGGAGAGCGGTCAAATCACTGCCGCGTCACGGCCATGCTGGCGGCGAGGCTTGGCCTCGAGTGCACGCTGGTGCTGAATGCGCCCGCCGGGGAAGGCGCCCGAAAGCCGGCCAGTCTTGCTATCGAAGAGATGGTTGGGGCGCGGATTGTCCGCGTGGCTGCGCGGGAGGAGCGGGCTCCGGCAATGGAACGGGCGGCGGAAGAACTGCGCGGCCAAGGCAGGCAGCCCATGGTCATCCCGCTGGGCGCGTCCACGCCGTTGGGAGCGCTCGGTTACGTCTCCGCCGCCTCCGAGCTTGCCTCACAAATGGCGGCGCGCGAATTGCGGTTCGACGCGATTTTCTTCTCCAGTTCTTCCGGTGGCACGCACGCCGGACTCGCCGCGGGGAAGGAATTGTTTCTGCACCCGGATACGCGGCTCATCGGAATCAGTCCGGACGACTCTTCCGGGAGCATCCAATCCACGGTGAGCGGCATCCTCGAAGGCATATCCGGGGAACTGGGAGTCGAACTGGATTGTGAACTTACCGTTCTCGATGAATATGTGGGCGAGGGTTACGGAGTGGAAAGCAGCGCCGGACGCGAAGCGCTGGAACTGGCGGCGCGGATGGAGGGCTTTCTGCTCGATCCTGTTTACACCGCCAAAGCGATGGCCGGCATGATCGATTGGATCCGCCACGGCCGGCTTCCTTCCTCGGCCAATGTGCTGTTCTGGCACACCGGCGGCCAGATGGCTCTCTTTCACACCTGGCACGGCTGAGCGCAGCCTTTTTCAATCGTTCTTCACAATGACGTTGATGCCGTCGCTGACAATGCGCGGGAACTCATAGAGGATATTGCGGTCGTTGGCGACGAGGATGGCGATGGTATGCGGGCCGTTGGGAAGCCGCGTGGTGTCGAAGTCAAGTTCAAAGCCGATATTCGGGCAGGCGGGGACATCGGGGAGAGCGGCGCACTCCTCCGGCCGCGGCTTGCCATAGGGCACGGTAGCGGCAACGAATCCGTCAATCAGCAGACGCACGGAGGTGATGCGCCCGGCCGGATCCCAGGCGTGACCCGTGATGCGCACCGTGCCGCTCAACACCTGGTTCTGGGTGGGCGCCACGAGAACGCCCTTCGGCGGATCGGTCTTGTCGTTCTTGACGGTAAAGGAAACGGGTTTCTCCGGAAGAAGGGTGTAGCGGCCGGATTCGTCCTGGACACGGATCTGGAGCGTGTGGCTGCCGTTGGAAATCGGGATGGAGCCGCTGCGCGTATCGAGGTTGAAGGTGAAGCCGATGGCCGGGCAACCGGCGGCGGCGACCGAGGCGCAGATGTCGGTTCGCGAGGTTCCGTAGAGAGCGCGCCCGTAGGTGATTCCGTCTATGAGCACGTCAACGGCGCTGATGAGGAGCTTCGCAGCGCCGGCGTAGCCGCGCACGGTGATTGCGCCCGAAACCTCAGCCCCGGCGGCGGGGGATTCGATGGCTCCAGTGGGAAGATTCGCCGGGCCAGGGGCCACCGTGAAGGTGCGCGGCTCTTCCGGGAAAGTGGACATGACGCCGCGCTGGTTGGTGGCGCGCAACTGGATGGTGTGTGTTCCCGGAGCGATATTGAGAAGGGTGGGATCGAGGATGCGGCGGAAGCCGACCGCCGGGCACTGCGGAAGGCGGTTCTGCGCGCAGTAGTCCGCGCGGGGCAGGCCGAATGCAGCGGTGGTGATGGCGCGCCCGTCGATGAGGATGTCGATACGGCGAAGGCGCGCTCCGGGATCGGCGTCATAGGCGATGCCCTGGACAATGATGATGCCTTCCGTGTTCTCGCCGGCTTTCGGCAATTCGAGTTCCGCCACCGGGCCGCCCATGTTGGCGTAAGGCGGCTCCCAGATGATGACCGGGGCATTCTCGAGAGTTCCCGCGCCATCGTGAGTGCCCGGCAATTGGACAAAGGTTTCGTGGCCGTTGCTGAGGCCGACGGTGACGGTGGTGGTGGGGCATCCGAGGCCGCCGCCCTGCCCGCCCGCGGCCAGGTTCATGTTGCCGCCGCCGTATTGGAAAACGATGCGCCCATCGGCGAAAAGCGTAGCCGCGAAATTGAGCGGGCCGGGATCCTGGAACAGGGAGATGGGATTGGTTTCGGCCGCCCAGCGGAACGTCACCGAATTGCTCCCGGTGCTCATGTAGACATCCTCGTTCGGCTGCGCGAAGCCATTGGTGCGCATGTCCATCCACATGGGGGCAACGGCGGGCAGCAGCCGGAAAGAGGCGATGTCATTGCACGGAGTGAAGTCGCGCTGTCCGAAGACGAGAATGCCGTTCGAGTAGACGCGCACTTCGCTGTATTTCTGCTCAAAGAATGGGAACTCGAACGGCAGGGGAACAGCGGAGGAAGCAAGTTGAGAGCGAAGCCGCAAAGCCTGCTCGTTGGCGAAGCGGAAGGCCGGCGAGGCGAAGAACCCGGCGTAATCCGGCGATGTGGCGGCGCTGGCCTCCACCTGTTTCGGCCCCTGGCCGGTATCGGGATCGTTGTAATAGGCGGTGATGGTATCGCCGGGGATGAGGCCAAGGAAGCCGCTTCCGCGCGCGGCGGGCGTGTACCGGGTGGCGATTGCGCCCGTGTAGACGTAGCCCTGTTTGCGCAGCGTGACCTGCTGCAAATCGCCGGAAGTGGAGAGCAACTGCACGGTAGCGGTAGGTTTTGTGTAGTTGGCGTCATGAAGGACAATGCGCAGGGTCTCGCCGATGACGTACTTGTCCTCATAGAATTTCAGGGAACCTGTGGGAGAGGGCATGTCGTAGTTGGCGGAGATGTGAGCGGAGTCGCCGCTGCCGGTCTGCGCCAGCACGCCCATGCCGCGCTTGGCGAACCCGGCCCAGATCTGCTTCTGGCTCTCGCCGCGGAAATCCACCTGGTCGGCGAGGAGAATCGCGTCACGCATGTCGAGCATGGACGCCATAGGCGGAGCGAGCTTCATTCCATCCACGACGATGAGCCGCACGCGCCGGCGCCCTTCTTTCTCGCCCAACTGCTGGATGAGGTTGGCCCGCACTTCCCAGAGGGCTTCCATGAAGATCTCGCCGTCGGCGTGAACTTCCGGCTGCGGGATCACCTTGCCGAGTTGAGCGTAGGTGAGGGGATTGATTTCGGTGTTGGTCGAGTAGGGCCGGGTGCGGATGCCCGCGCCGATCTGGAAGAAGAGGTATTCGGCGAAAGGATAGACGCCGCCGGCGGGAGCGCCTTCGGCGACCGTGAACTCGAGGGCGAAGAAATCGCTGAGTGCCTCGCCCATGGAGCCGCCCTGGTAGGTGAAGTACATCTGCCGCGCCAGCCTCTTGCTGACGCCGTGCGTGTATTCGTGAAAGACCACTTCGGCGTCGAGGGAGCCGTCGGTGAAGAAGCCGGGCATCTGGCCGCCGATGCCCGGATTGATGTACATCAACATGCGGCCGGGGATCCCGTCATCTTCCGCTGAGGAGAATGCCGCATTATTCAACAATGGCGAGCCCGGCGCCGCCACGCCGAACTGGCTGTACGCGTAGACGGGATCTCCACCAACGCCGCCCTTCCCGAAGTTGTCGGCCTGATAGTTTCCGGCGGCTTCGTCGAAGCCCAGGGAGTAGAAGAGGTCGTGGGCGCGGTTGACGAGGTAAAACAGATTCGTGCCGGATGCGGCGGCGAAGTAAGTGGGCTCGGGCGCGCCAACGCCCATCTCGAGCGGGAAGCTGAAATCGAGGCTGTCCGAGGTCACGGTCTTCGGGCGCGGCGGGCAGTTGTCGAAGCCGACATTGCAGGAGATTCCGAGCGGGTTGGCGCCGGCGATGGCGTTGTTGCCGGCGGTGTCATTACCGCTCATCCAGCCGCGCGGGGAGGCGGCGGGGTCGCCGGAGAAGGACACCATCTTGCGGTCAGCGAAGGCCGGAGTCCCTTCGCGCGGATATCCGGGCCGCGGATTGGGGATTGGGTTCAGTTCGTAAACGAGGCCCTGGGGCCTGGCGGCGCTCTGGCCGAGAAGGAGGTTCTGTTTGCGCAGCACCTGTTCTCCCGCGCCGTCCACTACGGCGACGTAGGGGCTGACGCCGTCGGTATCGATGAGTTGGAACTTCCAGGCCGGGCGGACGGTATCGCGCACGCCGTACCAGAGGAGTTGCCCGGGGATGTCTCCGGTGAACCGGCCACCTTCGAAGCGGAGTGTGCGGCCGTCGAAGGAGGCGCCTTTCTGGAAGGGCTGGAAGGCCCGGCCGGCCTTTTCGTTCACGGCGGTGGCGGCGGCGCGGACAGCCTTCATGGCCGAAGTGGCTTCGGGCAGCGCAGTGCCGGGCTGCGGCGGATTGAATAGCAGGCCGCCGGAGTTGATGACGCGGCCATCCCGATCGACATTCACCGCCCATTCGGCGTTTTCCACGTCCATTTGCTGAAAACGCTGGCGGTAAATGAGGTGAGTCACACCGTTGTGGGCGGTCTGATATTCCTTGTAGAGATAGACGCCGTCCAAAGCCTCCGGGCGAAGGCCGAGGGCGGGGGCTTGCGAACGAAGGAAATCCATGGCGATGGCCTGGCTGGGGCTGCCGCTGGCGGCGGTCAAAGCCTCTCCCGGCCGGAACATGTGGATGCTGTGGGTGATGTCCTGGGCGGACAGAAAACCGGCGGCAGCGAGCAAAAAGAAAATGGATTCCCTTGTCGGCATTGGTTGATTGTAGCGGAACCGGCGCCTGGGGCTCACGAGCAGCGGACCAAGGGATCTGTCATCGGGCATGCGCAGGGGAACCAACTGCTGCTTCTCACCACCGAGGGCGAACCGGCGGTGGCGGAAGCGAGCAGCGGCGGCTACAACGAGTTGCGCCGCTACATAGTGGCGGATACGTCCATGTGGACGCACCCGGGTCCGTTCGGGGAGGGCTTCTTCATCAAGGACGAGACGTTGGTTGCGCTATGGCGGTAGGCGCGGGTCAGTTGGCGACCTCGACGACCTCCACGCCCTGTGGCACATCCAGGTGGAACAGTTTGTCATCGATGGGGGGATTCAAGCGTTCGTTGCGGAAGGTGAATTCCATGAGGGACTCATCCTGCCCCAGGACGCGGAGGCGGCTGATGCGGGAATCGGGGAGCAGCAGGAACTCCACCTCTCTATAAGGAGCTTTGTCCGACTTCGGCTTGGCGACAACCCAATGGCCGCCGCCCTCTTCGCGGACACGGTATTCGCGGAAATCGCGATTGAAGTCAAGGCGTCCGAGAAGGAAGGCGAGGGGCGCGCGCATGTCTTCGGTCTCCTTGAGCTTCGATCGTTCCATGCGGTTCGCCGCGGGGGTGTAGAAGTAGATGTCCTTGCCATCGGAGAGGAAGACCTTTTTGGTTGGCTGCTGGTAATCCCAACGCATCTTGCCGGGCTTGCGCAGATAGAGGACGCCGCTTTCGGTTCGTTTCGCAGTGGGCTGGGCGAGGAAGCTCATGGTCTGGGTGAAGTCGAGTTCGAGGGTGCGGACATTGTTATAGCGGTCTTCGACCTTCTTCAGCGCCGGCATCAGATCGAATCCGGCAGCCGTCAACCCACCCGCGGACAGCAGTAGCAACAGGAACACCATAGCATCCTCCTCTTTATTTTCTCACCCCTGCTGGCTTGGACGCGCCCCGCCGTCATGCGGGTTCCCCGTTCCATCGAACGTTAACGGGCTATAATGTGGCATTGGGGGCTTAGGTCCACGCTGACACAATGGAAGAGCTGAAGAAAAAACTGCAAGAAGAAATCGCGACCCTCGAGTACGAACTGCGCAACGAGCTTCCCAAAGAAATTCTTCGTGCCCGCGCTCATGGCGACTTGAGCGAGAACGCGGAATACCATGCCGCCAAAGAGCGTCAACGCTATGTGGATGCCCGCCTGGCTCAACTGAAATCCCGGTTGCGCGAGTTTTCCATGGTCGACATGTCGAAGATACCGCACGACCGCGTGGGGCTGGGCTCGAAAGTTGTGTTGCTCGATCTCCAGAAGGACGTTAAGATTTCCTATAAGCTGGTCACCAGTGAAGAGGCCGATGTGGCCAAGGGTTTCATTTCCACCTCCTCGCCGATCGGGCGCGGCCTGATCGGGAAGAAGGTGGGCGATGAGATCAAGATTCCTGTTCCGGGTGGTTTCAAGGAAGTGGAGATTCTCGAATTGACCACCATCCACGAGCAGGCGGATTAGCCGGCCGGCGGATCCGGTCGAAAGGACGCAGTATGACATACACTCGGGCAATCGGCGAGGCCTGTAACAAGGTCATCGTGCTGATCGTTCGTGGTTTGGCTCTTTCCCGCATCTCCCCCAACGCGCTGACTTTTATTGGACTCCTCATTAATATTGGAGCGGCGGTGCTGCTCGCGTTCGGACATTTTCGCTTGGCGGGTGCGGTGATCATCGGGGCTGGTATTTTCGACATGGTGGACGGGCGCGTGGCGCGGGAAACGAATCGCGTGACGAAGTTCGGCGGGTTCTTTGATTCGGTGCTCGACCGTTATTCGGACCTCGCTCTGCTGATGGGCCTGCTGGTGTATTACGCGTCCATCAACCGGAATTTTTATGTGGTGATGACGGCCATAGTGATGACCGCATCGGTGATGATCAGCTACACGCGCTCGCGGTCGGAAAACACCATCCCCAGTTGCAAGGTCGGGTTCATGGAGCGTCCGGAACGGATTGTGCTGCTCATCATCGGCTGCCTGGCGGACCGTATGGCTCCCGTATTGTGGGTGATCGCTGTTCTTGGCAACATCACGGTGATTCACCGCATGGTGCACACCTACCAGGAAACCTCGCGTCTCGAGGATGCCCAACTGCGTGCAGTACCTACCGCCGAGCGGCAACACTGAGCTTTCTAAGGAACACGCGCAAAACGGAGCCCGCCCGCGCCGCGAATCATCGCGGTGTTCCTCGTATTTTGGGGGCGCGGGACGTGCCCTTTGCGCTTCTAAGGAACACGCGCAAAACGGAGCCCGCCCGCGCCGCGAATCATCGCGGTGTTCCTCGTATTATGGGGGCGCGGGACGTGCCCTTTGCGCTTCTAAGGAACACGCGCAAAACGGAGCCCGCCCGCGCCGCGAATCATCGCGGTGTTCCTCGTATTATGGGGGCGCGGGACGTGCCCTTTGCGCTTCTAA
>JADLBD010000193.1 GCA_020847975.1 Bryobacterales bacterium
CGGAGGCGGCATGAAGCCCGGACTCACCTTCGGAGCCACCGACGACTTCAGCTACAACATCACCGAAAACCCCGTCCACGTCCACGACCTCCACGCCACCATGCTCTACGCCCTCGGCATCGACCACATCCGCCTTACCTTCAAATTCCAGGGCCGCCACTTCCGCCTCACCGACACCCAGGGCAACATCGTCAAACCGCTCCTCGCATCATGAAAAAACGGGCCGGAGCATCGCTCCGGCCCGCCGCATTCCTACAGTCTCCGCTTGCTTAAAACTCCAGCAGCAGTCCCATCGTGATCAGTCGCGCCCCCACCTGCGGGCCGGTGGCGCGGCCGAAATCCGCGCTCTGCCAGTTGCCGTTCACCCCGAACTTCGTCCGGTTGAACATGTTGAAGAAGTCCGCCCGGTAGCGGAAGTTCACATCATGGTCAAACACGTGAAGCACGTTGAAGCGCTTCGAGATCGAGATGTTCTCCGACAGGATCATCGGGTTGCGGAACTTCGAGTTGAACGCCGATGCCGTGCCGAACTCGAAGTCGCCCGGGTTGGCGAACGGCGCCGTCCCGTTCACGCATCCGCTGCCTTGTGCCTGGCAGGGAGTGAACCACCGCACGTTCGGATTGCCCGGATCGAGCGAGCCGCGGTCGCCGTTGGCGCGAATCGGCACGCTCGTCTGATTCGCCGCCCGGTAGCGCGTGAACAATACGTTCCCCAGCGTATTCGTCGAGGCGATCGCGAAGGGAGCCGGCGTGTAGTACTGCTGAATCGCGCCGACGTTCCATCCGCCGATCAGCGCATCCACTGCCCGGTTGCTCGAGCCCAGGAACTTGCGGCCCCGTCCAAACGGCAGGTCGAACGAGTTCAACAGGTTGAACACGTGCGGCTGGTCAAAGGGCAGGTAGGACTTCGAGTCGTCCAGGTTGTAGTTGTTCTGCGCCTGCGCCCCGGCGCTGAAGTTCTGGCTGAAAATCTGCCGGTAGGTCAGCTTGCTGAGCGACTTCGAAAAGACGTAGGAGCCCATCATCTGCCATGCGCCGAACCGCCGTTCCACCTTCAACTGGAACGAGTCATACCACGTCCGGCCATCCCCGCTGTTGCGGTCCTGAATGAAGCGGAACTGCGGATAGGGCCGCAGCGCCTGCGCCAGCGATTCGGTCACCGGGAAACTCGAGAACGGCTTCCCGTATCCCAACGCAGCCACCTGAGGATTGCTGATCGGCTGCCGCAGCAATGCGCCCAGAGTGAGGTATTTCGGGTCCACCTGGTTGAAGTCGAGCGTCGAGTTCAACCCCACGCCGCGGTTGCCCACGTATGCCGCGTCGATCAGGAACGCCCCGATCGTGTGCTGGACGTTGAAGCTCCAGTTGTACACCCGGGGAGCCTTCCCGAAGTCAGGACCCGTGTACTCCACGTCCTGGAAGTTGCCGAAGCTCGGATCGATGAACGGTGGCTTGGCGCCCTGCGGAATCTGCAAGCCCGTGTCCCACAGAACCGCCGGGTTCCGCCCGTCGGACACCAGCGTTCCCGGAGGTCCCGCAAAACCCAGTGTGCAGCCGCAGCCGCCGTTGCCCAGCGTCTCGTAGTAGATGCCAAAGCCGCCGCGCAATACCGTCTTGCTGGTCAGCATATAGGCAAAGCCGCCGCGCGGCCCGAAATCGGAGTAGTCCGTCGGATAGGGACGTTTCGTGCCGGTTCGCCCCGGCCCCGGCCCCATGAAGATCATTGCTCCGGCCCGGTTGTCCGCCTTCGGATTCGTGACCGTCGGATCAAAAGTCGAATACTGGTAGTTCGACATGTGCCAGCCGATCGGCACCTCGTAGCGGAAGCCGATGTTCAGCGTCAGCCGGCTGGTGAGCTTCCAGTTGTCCTGGAAATACCCGGCGTGGTACCCATAACGGATTTGCACGTCCGGCACCGGGAGGGTGGTGAACTCGACGCGATCCGGAGCACCCAGCAGGAAGCTCGCGAAGCTGTTGCCTGTCCCGGCAAGGTCGCTCAATAAGGCCGTCTGCGTCCGTTCGAACTGGAACAGCCCGTTCGAGCCGGCCTTGTCGTTGGCGATGGTCTGCAATCGCCGGAAGTCGCCGCCCATCTTGAACTCGTGCTTGCCGCGAATCCAGCTCAGGTTGGAGTTCACGTGGTAGGTGTTGTTGTTCTGGAAGCCATTTTCCACCTTGCCGTCCTGCACGCCCCAGGGAGTGTACTGATCGGCGGCCGCGAACCGGACACGCGGGGTGGCGTCGGTCGGCAGGCTGAGTCCCACCTTCGACGCGAAGCCGCGCTGTGCCGGGTTGTCCCAGCCCTGCCGTGTCTGGCTGAACCCGAATGTCGAATGCAGCAGCAGCGTCGGGCGGATCACCAGGTCGTGGTTCACTCTGAAGTTGCGCGGACGTTGAAAACTGCTGCCCAAGCCCTGCCCGAGCGGCCCGGGAAGCGCCGTGTCGGCGGCCGTGTTCTGGTCCTGCAAGCTGTGGAAATACGACAGCCGGTTGTTCGGGCTGAAGGCGTGGTCCACCTTGATGCTCCACACGTTGTCGGTCAGTTGGCTCGTGTTGACGAAGTTCAGGTTGTTCTGTAGCGTGTTCGCATTCGGATCAGGCAGCACGCTCACAAACCCGCTCGAGATCCTGCTGAATCGGCTCTTCGGAATGAGGTTGCCCGCAAATGGCTGCCTGGTGTCGCCAACCGTGGTCAGCGGATCATAGATGCGCATTCCCGTGAAGTCGCCGTTCTTCATCGCGGCCGTCGGAATGGTGCTCTGCGTTGGCGCATTGGTGGCCGGACGAAGGTCGCGCGAATAGGTGAAGAACCAGAATGTCTTGTTGCGGCCGTCATACGCTTTCGGGATGAAAACCGGCCCGCCTACCGAGAATCCCGATTCGTTGATCCGCGTCTTCGGCCGGGCAATTCCGCTGCGGTTGAACGCCCACGCATTGGCGTCGAAGATATCGCGCCGCAGGTTCCAGAACCCGCGCCCGTGCAGGCTGTTGGTTCCGGACTTCGTAATGAACGTTTCCACTCCGCCGCCGAACCGGCCGTACTCCGCCGAGTAGGTCCCCGTCACCAGCTTGAACTCTCCGAACATCTCCGCCGCCGGGAAGTTGAACACCACGCCGCCGGACTCCGGAATGATCAGGCTGGCGCCGTCGATCATGACTTCCTTGCCGCGCCCGATGGACCCGTTGATGCTCGTTTCCGCCGCCGAGTTTACCCCGGGCATATAGCGGACAAAGTTCTCGGGATTGCGGATTCCGCCCGTGAACAGGGGCAGCGTTTCCATGAACTGGGTGGAAAAGTTCTGCCCGCGCTCGCTGGTGGTCGCCTCGAGCATCGGGGCTTCCGCCGTCACGTCCACCGACTGCTGAACGTCGCCCACTTCCAACTGCAAATCGAGAGCGATACGCAACGCAACGCGAACTTCGATTCCGCTGCGGTTGAGCCGCTTGAATCCGGTCTTCTCAACTGTGATCGTGTACTGCCCGGCTTGCAGGCTGGGGAACACGTACAACCCAGCATCGTTGGTGACCGTTTCGATGTTTAATCCGGTGGCGTCGTTCTTTGCCGCCACCTGAGCCCCCGGGACGGATGCTCCATTTGGATCAGTCACCGTCCCGCCAATGGAACCTGTATTCTGTTGCGCGAACCCGTTCACAGCAAGAAACGTGGCTGCGAGAAAAAGACACAGATTTCGTAACCTCATGAGCCTCCTTCAGCTACATGAGGGACATGATACTGTAATCCGGCATAAGGATACAACTGCACACCTCAAACGCGAGGTGCCTGTGCTATCCTCTAAGCGGTCCGGATAGCGGAAGCCGCATGCCCGGCCAGAAGCGGAGCACGCGGCGGTATCTGACTGCGGCAGCTAGAATTCCAGCCGCAATCCCATCGAAATAATTCGCGGTCCCGCTTGCGGGCCGGAAACGCGGCCGAAATTCGGATTCGAGTACACGCCGTTTGCCGACAGCGTGCCGATCACTCCGTTCACTCCGCCGAAATCCGTGCGGTTGAAGGCGTTAATCGCATCGGCCCTGTATTGCAGCCGGATCGACTCGGTGAAATTGAAATTCTTCTGGATCGAGATGTTTTCGCTGCGGTACCAGGGGTTCCGGTACCGGCTGTCGTAGAACGACGATGTGCCCAGCGTGTACGCGGGCGCGACGACATAAGGAGCGTTCGCCCCGCTGTTGATCCAGCGGACGTTCGGATTGTTCGGGTCCAGATCTCCGCTCGATACGCCCGTCCGGATCGGACTGCCGGTCGCGTTCGCCTTGGTGACGGCGCTGAACAGCGACCCGCCGCCGAGGGGATTGCCCGGCGTGCTGATCTGAACCAGACTGCCGCTGCGGTACTGCTGGGCCGCCGAGAGGATCCATCCGCCGACGGCCAGGTTCACATAGCGGTTGACGCTGCCCATATACTTCTTCCCTTTGCCGAACGGCAACTGATAGGTGGTGAGGATATTGACGACATGTGGATAATCCCAAGGCTGATAGGACTTGCCGTCAGGAATGTTATAGGCGTCCTGCGTATTGACCTGTGTTTGCGTGAAAATCTGGCGGTACGTCATCAGCGAAAGGCTCTTCGACCACACCCACGAGCCGATCAACTGGAAGTCGCCGAACCGGCGTTCCACCTTCGTTTGCAGGGCGTCGTACCAGGTCTTCCCCACGCCCGCATTACCGTCGTAGATGTTGCCGTACTGCGGGAATGGACGCAGCGCCTGGGCCAGCGTGGCGCCGCCGCCCCAGCCCTTCGCAAATCCGGGGAACGGCTCCTTATACCCGGCCGCAACCACTGCCGGATCATTGATGTTCTTCGAAAGCAGCGAGCCCAGCGCCAGGTAGCTGGTGGGAAGCTGGTTCAGGAATACCGACGAGGCGAGCCCACGGCCGCGATTGGCGGCGTAGCCGGCCTCGAGCAGGAACTTGCCGATCTCCTGCTGCAGGGTGAAACTCCAGTTGTATATTCTCGGAGCTTTTCCGTAATTCGGGCCCATCCGGTAGACGCCGTTCACAAAATTGTCGAAGCTCGGGTCAATCTGTGGCGGATTCTTATATCCGGGAGGCGGCCGCACGCCGCCCTGGTCCCAGTTGAACGCCTGGTTCACGCCGTCCGAGTTCTGCGAGAAGCTCCCGTTGACGCCGTCCGTACACCCACAGCCGCCGTTGCCGAGCGTCTGGTAGAAAATACCGAAGCCGCCGCGGATTGTGGTGCGCTTCGCCGCCTGGTAGGCGAAACCGGCGCGCGGGCCGATGTCGGTGAAGTCCATCGGGTACAGCCGCTTCTTGCCGGTCCGGTTGGGACCCGCGCCGGCGAACACCAAGGCCCCGGGCAGGTTGTTCGCGCCCGGATTGGGCACGGTGGCATCGAAGCTCGAGTAGTTGCCGTTCAGTTCATGCCATCCCACCGGAATCTCGTATCGCAAGCCATAGGTGAGCGTGAAGCGTGGCGTGATGCGGAAGTTGTCTGTAAAGAACCCGGCGTGATATCCGTAGCGAATCTGCAATGCTGTCACCGGGGTTGCCGTCGCGCTTGCCTGGTCGACAGTCCCCAACAGGAAACTCGCGAACGAATGGCCCGTCGAGGTCAGCCTGGTGGGATCAGCGGTTTGGGCCCGGCTGAAGTAGTAGAAGCCGTTCGACCCCGCCCAGTCGTTACCAATGGTGCGCAGGCGGCGGATATCCCACCCCATCTTCATTTCATGCTTGCCCCGGATCCAACTCAACTGCTGGTTGACGTGCGTGGTCCAGTTCCACTGCCCGCCGTTGTTGACTTTCCCCTGGCTCATTCCGAATACGGTATTGCCGCCGGGAACCGGACCCACCGCGGGGAGGCCGGGCGAGGGGAAGTCCGTCTCGAAGCCAACCGTGGGAAACGCATCGGCGAGGCCGCTCAGAGGCAAGCCGATCTTCGAGGCATAACCATTTTGCAGCGGGTTGTTCCACAACTGCTGGCTGCGGCTGAAGCCGAACGTGGTGTGCAGCAGTTTGTTCGGGCTGATCGTCCAGTCGTGGTTCACGCGATAGTCGTCCGGCCGTTGAATGTTGGTCAGACCGTAGCTGATGGGCCCCGGGAAGTACTGAATGGCGTCATCCAGGTAGTTCCGGTGTGTCATGAAGTACGAAATCCGGTGGTTCTGCGTGATGGAGTGATCGAACTTGAGAGTCCAGATGGTATCGTCGTGAACGCTGCTTCCCAGGAAGTCATAGTTGTTGGTGATGCCCGGCCGCGTCGGATCGGGAATGAAGGGCAGGATGTTCTTCGATATCGTGCTGAAACGGCTCGAGGGAATCAGATTGCCGCCGAAAGGCAGCCTGGACGAGACGCCGCCCGCGCTGGAGGTGGTTGCCGGGTCAAAGATGGGAACGGTCAACTGGCTGAAATTACCCGTCTTCATCAACGTGGTCGGCAAGGTCTCGCCGTTCGTCACGATCGGGCTCGCCGGCCGCACGTCCTTGGCAATCGTGAAATAGAAGAAGGTCCGGTTGCGTCCGTTATAGACCTTCGGAATGTACACAGGGCCGCCGGCGGCGCCGCCCTCTTCGTTGAATCGCACTTTCTGGCGGAAGCCCGGAGTCCGGCCGAAGACCTGGTTGCTGCTCCACCCGGCGGCTTCCCAAATGTCGCGCCGCATGTTGAGGAAGGCGGCGCCATGGACATCGTTGGTGCCAGACCTGCTGGTGTAGGCCTCGAGGCCGCCGCCGAGCCTGCCGTACTCCGCGCCATAGGTGGAGGTGACCAGCTTCATTTCGCTGTAGGCTTCAAAGCCGGGGAAGTAGAAGTTCACGCCGCCGGATTCCGGCAGCGTCAGGCTGGCTCCGTCGATTTCGATTTCCTTGGCGCGCCCGTTCGAGCCATTGATGCTCAACTCGGCGCCGCTGTTCACGCCGGGCATATAACCGACAAAGGACTCCGCATTCCTCAATCCGCCGGTGTAAATGGGAAGGTTGTACAGCATCTGCTGGCTCAGCACCTGGCCGCGTTCGGCGGTGGTGGTTTCAAGAAGCGGCGCTTCTCCCGTCACTTCCACCTTCTGTTGGACATCGCCGACTTCGACTTGCAGGTTGAGGTCTTGTCTCTGGCCGATGCGGATCTCAATTCCGGCGCGGACGAGCTTCTTGAATCCCGGCTGCTCCACGGAGACCGTATAAGGTCCGGTAGGCAGGTTGGGGAAGACATAGACACCCGCATCCGTGGTGACCGTGGCGTACTCGCGTCCGGTTGGCTCATGGAGGGCGACCACTTTAGCCCCTGGAACGATGGCTCCATTGGGGTCTGTTACCGTTCCCGACATCGATCCGGAGGCCAATTGCGCCATGCCGGAAATTGACGTCAAGCATAACAAAATCAATAGAATAGCGAGACTTTGCAAGCGTTTCATCAGAAGCTCCTTTTCAAGACCCAGCCCGTCCCAGGCGCAACAACAACCTGAGCGGAAGCGAAAGATGGACAATGGGGGAATTTTACGCCTGGGGGCAGGTGATTGTCAACAGTCGATTATAGATTATAATAAGATCCGAAACTCCTCTTTCCCTCCGCTCATCGGTTTCATAATTAAGGATTTTCGACTTCCAAGAATCGCAAACCGGCAGCCGCCGCTAACAGCCCCCGATCAGGCTGCCCCACAGGCTGCCGGCGCAGGCACATGCCGGCTCGGGGGCAGTCGCCGCGGTCACCCGTGAAATGGCGCATTGGACCGGTAACCCCTTGGAGCCGAGCGCCTGTGCAGTTTGCAGCTTCCGCCTGGCCTCGACCGGCCGGCCGGTCTGTTCGAGCATCAGTCCGTGCGCCAGATAGGCACGGTCCCATTCAGGCCATCGGGCCTCAATCTCCTGAATCCTCTTTTCCGCCTCTGGCTTCTGCCCGCTCAAGAAGAGCACCGCCGCCCGGATCAACTGTAATTCGGGGTCGCCCGGATGAACTGCAGCGGCCCTGTCGAGGAACTCGAGGGCATCCTTGCTCTGTCCGAGACGCATCAGGAGGAGCGCCGTCTGTTCCGCCACTTCGGGCCGGGAGGGTGTGACGCCGAGTCCCTGCCGGAGCACTCGCTCGGCTTCCAGTCTTTTACCAGCGCTGTCCAGGATTTGCGCCTGCAAGAGGAGGTAGTCGCCGTGCCGCTCGCCCGCGGGGATCCCGTCCAGCACCTGCAGTGCTGGCCCGGCGCCTTTGGCATGGAAGAGGGCGATTGCCAGGTCGAGGCGGGATTGGGGCGCCTCCTTTGCGGCCCGCTCCAGGAATTCCGCGGCCAAATCATATTGATGGTAGGCGAGCAATGCCGCCCCCGCTCTGTGCCAAAGCCTGGCATCGCCGCCCTTGCCGAGAAGTTCACGGAACTGGAGGATGGCTTCGGCGGTCTTGCCGTCCATGAGGAGCAGGGCCGCAAAGTGGAATTGAAGATCCGTATCCCCTGGGTGAGTGCTGGAATCGCGGCGGAGGCGATCGAGTTCGCGGCGGGTGCGCTCGGCGGCCGGGAGCGTGGCGAGTTCGATCATTCCCGCTTCGCGCCGCGGTCCCCGGGCAGAGGGCGCCCGAATCTTCTCAAACCTCGCCAGAGCCGCCTCGCCTTCCTGTTCCTTGCCGAGCGCCATCAATGCCCGGCCCAGATGCAATAGCGCTTCGGAACTTTCCGGATCTAACGCTATCGCCCGTCGCAGGACCTTCTCCGCGTCCGCGGGCCGGTCGAGCGAGAGATAGACGAGCCCCAACTGCTCGAGGATCCGCGTATTCCCGGGAACTGCTTTGTCCGCGACGAGTAGATCCGGCAGCGCCTCCGATGTCCGGCCCATCCGGTACAGCAGCCAGGCGCGGCCAAGGAGCGCGGGGGCGAAATCCGGCTTGGCGCGGATGGCCGCATTCAGGTGTGCCAAGGCTTGGCCGGGATGGCCCCGCCATGTGAGACGAGCCAGATCGTAGGGCGCAACGGGATCCCGCGGATGCTTCCTTATATAAAGGGTGAGTTCCTGCAGCGCCTCCGGAAGCCTCGCTTCGGTGAGGCCGAGGACCAGAGCGCGGTCACGCCGGGCCGCGTCGTCCTCGGGTTGAAGCTGGAGATAACGCTCATAAACAAGCACGGCATCGCCATAGTATCCGGCCCCTTCGGCGGACCGTGCCAGCGCCAGTTGGATGTCCGCTCTCCGTGGCGCGCGCTGGCTGGCCCGAGCCAGCAGGAACACGGCACGGCTGTAATCCCGCTGAGCGGCGTACAGCAGGCCGAGTTCGAATAGCGTATCCCCGTCCTCAGGACGAAGCTTGAGAGCGACATCGAGAGCGCGGGCGGCACGATCATAGTGTCCCGCACGCGCCGCCGCCCGGCCGAGGTTGAACAGGACATCGAACTCGTCCGGGTACTTCTCGAGTACAGCCTGGAAGGCCCGCTCGGCGCAATCGTAGAGGTCCGAACGGGCGCACGCCACGCCCAGAGGAAAAAGGACAAGCGGGTCTCGGCCGGCCTTCTTCTCGATGTCCGCGAACAGGGAAACAGCCCTCTCGCGCTGCCCCGCGTAGTAGGAGGCTTCGGCTCGCAGGAGTTCCACCGCGGGCCCGGTTTCGCGGACTCGCGACAGGTATTGGAGCGCCTTGGCGCCGTGCTTCTCTTCGGTTTCGATGCGCGCCAGTTGCAGGTTCGCATTCGGATGAGAGGGGTTTGCCTGCGCCAGGCGCTCGAACCAGACGCGAGCCTTCGCCGGGTCGCCGCAGGCGAGGTAGTGGTTTCCGAGATTGTTCAGAAGAGCAATCGAAGGCGGCCCCTTCGACAGCGCCAGTTGGTATAGCCGCTGGGCTTCTTCGCAGCGATGTTCTGCATCGAGACGGGCAGCCTCGCGCAAGCTCTGGTCCTGGGTTTGCGCACTGGCAGCCAGGGCCAGGGCGATGAGCGCGGTCAGAACTCCAACCGGAGACCAAGCTGGGTGCGGCGTCCGTAGGTGTTCGCCAACTGGTCGGTCGACCGGCCGAAGGTGCTCGAGTAAACGTTGGTGTTCGGATCGGCCCATGTAATGCTATTCAAGACGTTGAAGCTGTCCATGCGCAACTCGAAGCGGTAGTTCTCCGTAATGTGGAAGCCCTTCACGAGCGACGCATTGATGACAAGCTGTCCGGGTCCGGTGAGGCCCGAGTAGTTCCAGGGGTTGGAGCGGGGCGTGTAGGCCGGCAGCGGGGAGAAGACTGAAGTGTCGAACCAGCGGGCCGGCCCCGGGTCGGAGATAAGCGGATCGCCGTTCGCCACCATGCCGCCGAACTGCATGAAACGGCCGGAACGCCAGGTAGCGACCGGGGTCAGGCTCCAGCCACCGGCAAGCGCGTCGAGCAGGCGCGGCGCCTGCGTCATGTACTGCCGGCCTTTTCCGAATGGGAGATCCCACGATCCGGCGAGAGAGAGACGGTGCCGGGCGGCATTGGAACCGATCCAGGAATACTGCTGGGCGAAGGTAGCCCGGTCGTCATAGAAGCGCTGATCTTCTTCGTAGTGGTAGTTGTAGCCGAACAGCAGCGTGTAGCCCTTGCCGAAGCTGCGCTGGAGTTTGATCTGAAGCGACTGATACTTCATATCGCCGCCGGGTTGGCCGTCCACCGCCATGATGTTGCCGTACTGCGGGTAGGGCTTCATCAAAGACAGAATGCTCACGTTCTGCTGGTACCGCAGCGGTCCGGGGAACTTGTCCACGGTGAGGATGTTGTAGAAGGGGTTCTTCACCGACTGGTTCACCGCATCTTTGTACTGGTAGGCGATGTTCGGGTCCACGAGGTTGAGGTTGCGCGAGGTGTCGAACACAAAGTGGGAGAGGTTGATGTAGTAGGTGACGTCGAGCACCAGGTTCTGCGGCAGTTGGCGCTGAATGGAGAAGTTGATCCGGTCACTGGTTTGCCGCGGCCGGTCCGGCAGATAGAAGGTGGTGCTATCTCCAAGCGCAGTGTAACGGCCGAGCGTCTTCTGGTAAGCCGGAATGAGGGGGTTTGATGCGGGGAAAGGATCCGAGAGGCGCATCTGCGGCACTCCCAGCACCAACGGCGGAGCGCCGGTGTAACTGGTGTAGCCCGGTGTGGTGAGGTTGTTGAAGTCCGTGGTTCCCTGAATCCAGGGTGTGACGTATCTGCCGTAGGCGGCGCGCAGCGAGGTCTTATCGTTGAGCCGGTAGGCAGCGCCGATTCGAGGCGACCACGTGCCGCTTCCGGAGTTCCACTGGCCGCGATTGCCGCTGTCGGCGAACTGGAAGGCGCCATTGAAAATCCAGCCGCCGCTGTAGTATTGCTTCACGGCCGCGGGCATTTGGGGCGCATTGGCGCCCTGGAATTCGGGGATTGGATTGGTGAGATCGAGCGCGCGCACGGAGCGGTCCTGCGACTCGCGCCAGGCTTGCTCGAACTCGTAACGAAGGCCGAGATTCAAGGTCAGCTTGCGGCTGATCTTCCAGTCGTCATTCACAAACCCCGAGTAGAATCGTGAGGACGGAGTGAGGAAGTTGATGGCCGGCATCGAAGTGGAACTGGAATCCCAGTCACTGGCTCCGCCATTGGTGGGCGCCACGGCGCCGATGAGGAAGGTGGCAAAGCCGTCGCCGGAAAGGCGGGTGTTCGGATTGACGTAGGTATCGGCGGTGGGATTGGCGAAGAAGCCGAATCCGGGATTGCTGAGGATGAGCCCTTGCGGAGAGCGGTTCCCGCGAGTTTCGAATCCGAATTTCAGGTAGTGCGCGCCGTGCTGCTGGGCGAGTTTGACGTCGAGGCCGTCGGCGGTGGGGCGCTGATCCCAGTATCCGCCTCCGGGTCCCATGTTGAAGTTGCGTGTCGAGCCGTCGTTGCCGGTGATGGACATGCGCGGAAGCAGGATGGGGACGGCGGGGTCTTTGAAGATCTGCTCGTAGAAGTTCGAGTTGGGGAAGATCTTCGCCCAGCCGTCCTTGGTAAAGGTGGCCCCTGGCTTGGCGGCGTCGATGAAGTCATGATATTCGCCGCGCACGTTGAGCACCGTGTTCGGGCTGAGCGTGTACGTCAGATCGGCGGATACGGACTTGGAGTCGCGCTCGCTGCCGCGGTCGGAGACGAAGTAATCGGAACCGGTGGGATTCGAGGTGGTGATGGGCGTGCGGAAGATGCTGAAGCGGCCGGAAATACGGATCTTGTCCGTCATGTTGTAGTCAACGCGGTCAGAGAAATTCTTGAACGGAAACTGAATTGGCAGGGCCACCGAATAGTTATTCACGTGATAGGGACCGATGCCGGCCGAGTTCGCCTTCCAGAGGTGGCTGGTGTAGCCGGTGGCGGCGGGGTCGAGTTGGGAGGAGGGGATGATGTTGCCGGGAAACGGCGCGCGGCTGATGGTGCGCCCGTCGGCGGAGGTTTGTGTGCTCCAGGGGTCATAGATGGCGCGAAGGCCTCCGTTCACGTTGAGCGACTGCGAGAAGTTCCCTTGGCGTTCGAGATCGGTGGGGAGAGTTTGCACGAGCGTCTGCGGATCGGTCTGGCGCCAGCCTTCGTAGGCGACAAAGTTGAAGAGCTTATTCTTCTTGATGGGATGGCCGAGCGTGCCGCCATACATGTGATTGCGTCCGAGATTGACGGTGCGGAAGACGCGGTTTTCGAGAGCGTTCGCCCATGGATACTGTCCCTGGTAGAAGGCGGTTCCATGGAATTCGTTGGTGCCTGACTTGAGTGTGAGGCTGATGGCGGAACCGGCGGAGTGGCCGTATTCGGCGTCCACGGCGTTCTGCTGTACGTTGACTTCCTGCACCATGTCGGGCGAAGGAACGTATCCGGTCTTGTAGCCGATGGTCACTGAGGCGCCGTCCACCTGAAGGTCGTTGGTGTAGTTCTGGCCGCCGCCGACGCGCTGCTGGTTGGGACCCCAGCTATGGTAGGGCATGTATTCCGAGCCGTAGTCGTTCTTCTCGACGGATGGGTCGAGCGTGGCGAGCAGGAATGGAGTACGGTAGATCTGCGGAACCGAGGAGGTGAGTTTGTTGTCGACAGTGGTCTCGAGCTTTCCCGTATTGAACTGGACGACGGCCGCTTCGGAGGTGACCGTCACGGTTTCACGGACATCTCCGGCACGGAGGGTGGCGTCGACGCTCACGTCGCCGCGTTGAAGCAGGTTGATGTTTTCCTGGACAAACCTGGTGAAGCCGGTGAATTCGACGGTGATGGTGTAAGCGCCGGGTTCCACCAGATCGAAGAGATAGTGGCCGGCTTCATTTGTCTGGCGTGTGGCGGGAACGCCGGTATTGACGTTGGTGAGTGTGACGGTAGCCCCCGGCACGGCGGCGCGGGTGGTATCCATCACGGTTCCTTGAATTCGGCCGCGATAGTCCTGGGCAGAGGCCATCTGTGCCAGAAGAGCCAATCCCAGAAGCGCGACGGACCGGCGGGTTTTCCGATTTGCCGAAGGCTGCATTCTGACCTCACTTTCCATGAACACACTCCCCCCTCAGCTTCCTTCGAGGACATCCTAAAGGAAACAGATGCGTAGAAATTCGCGCAAAGAGAAACATTGCGCGAAGCCTATCCTGGGGCAGGAGTTTATCACAGCGGTCCGGAAATAGGAAGGGGATATTCGGGTATTTGAGAACAGAATTGCATCCGCCAATTCTACTGGGGTTCCACGATTCGCAGGATCTGATCCGCCGGCACATTACGGAGTATTTGCACGGTCCCCGAAGGCCATTGGATCTCGATCGAGGAGGCCGATTGCTCCGCGCCAAGCCCGAAATGCACACGCGGATCACCGGAGGACAAGAATCCAACGCTGGTTGAGACGTGATTGTACAAGGCGCGGCCGGAAGGCGTGACGAGTTTAATTTGCGCGTTCCTTGCATCTCGATTGCTCTTTCGCCCCGCGGCCTCTATGAGCAGCCAATGGTTGCCGTTATCCGCGGAGTTGAGGAGAACGCGCGGCCGTTGCCCGAGAGAAGTGACGACGATATCGGGAAAGCCGTCATTGTTGAGATCGGCGAAGGCAGAGCCGCGCTGGTAGCCCTCACGGAGAAAGTCCTTGCCCATGTCCCGAGAAACGTCAAGGAATTCCTTGCCCGCCTGATTCTCAAACAACGTGTCGTGCTGTGGAGATTGCGGAGTGAGATTGTCAACGTCGCCGTTGGCGGAAAAGAGGTCTTTCCAGCCGTCGTTATCATAGTCGAGGAAGCCTGCAGACCATCCGGAATAAGGAGTGCTGAGTTGGAGGATCCTGGTCCGGGGGGACAGGTAGGTAAAGCGGCGGCCCTGGTGATTGGCGAAGATCCCCCAGATCTGGCCCATGAGGTCGTTGTAAAAGAGATCGGCCCATCCGTCGTTGTCGAAGTCCCTGGCATCGCAGCCCATGGCGGAGACCGCGGCGCCGTTCTCGTTGTAGGCCACGCCATAGCGCAGACCCGTCTCCTGGAAGGCGCCGTTGCGCTGGTTGAGGAAGAGGAAGTTGCGTTCCGTGTCATTGGCGAGGAACACATCCATCCAGCCGTCCTTGTTGAAGTCGGCGACGCAGATGCCCATCCCTTTGCCCGGGATCGTTCCGAAACCCGAGGATTCGGAGACGTCGGAGAACCTGCCGCCGCCGAGGTTGTGGTAGAGACGTTGGGGAACGCTGGGGTAGGTTTTCGGACTACAGTACATCTCCTCGCCGCCGCGCCGGCAGGGGCGGTCGGTTTGAGGAGTCCAGAGGGTGTAGTTGGCGACAGCGAGATCGAGAAGTCCGTCGTTGTCATAGTCAAACCAGGCGGCGTGGACGCTGAGTGTGTGTGGGGGCTTGGCGAGGCCGGATTGAGCCGTCACGTCGCGGAAAGTGCCGTCCCCGTTATTGTGATAGAGGATATTGCTTCCGCCTTGAGTGATAAAAAGATCCGGAAATCCGTCATTATCATAGTCGCCCGCGGCGGCTCCGAAGCTGAAATCGAGATTCTCACCAGTGAGTCCGGCGGCTTTCGTGACGTCCTCGAAGGTCCCGTCATGCCTGTTACGGAGCAGACAGTTATAGAAAGACGGATCGGGGCGGCGCAGTTCGGGGAGTGTGGCGCCGTTGGTGAGGAAGATGTCCATCCAGCCGTCTTTGTCGTAGTCAAGAATAGCCACTCCCCCGCACATTGGCTGGGGGAAGTACTTGCGCTTGCGGAAATCGTTGTTGGAGATGTAGGGGAAGCGGGAGTTGGGAGCGATGTCGGTGAAACGCGGACGCCTGACGGCGGCGCGCCCCACGGTGGAATGTTGGAGGAGGCAGACGGCGGCCAGGAACGCCGCGGACGACAGCAGGATTGCGCCGGAAGGCGAGGAAGCCATCGCGGTCATTCTAGCGCGAGTGGGGAGGAGGCATTTCGGAAAAAGATCGACTATCATGCACACATGGACCGGTGTGTCACGCTCAATTTGCAGACATCGAGGAGGTCCCGGACATGCCGACGGCGCAATCCGCCCCCAGTTCATTCGTTGAAGATCTGACTGACCCCGGCTTGTGGATTGTGCCCATGTCCAACTGGGTCAGCCTGCGGAAATACCTCTGCGCCGATCCCGGCAACGGAGGGAACGCCAAAGCCGCTCAATTGAGGAACGCCATTCGCGCGGTCGTCAAGGGAACGGAAGATGAGCCCACGATCCACCACATGGGGGCTGTGGAGTATGAGAGGGTATTCTCCGGCCAGGGGAAACCGGAGAATTTCTCCATTCTGATGCACCTCCTCTGGTACAACAAGGAAAAGTTCAAGGCCTACAAGGACGCGACAGGGAAGACGATTCTCGCCAAGTACTTCGACCAGCCCAATCCGCTTCAGGCAATGGTGGACGATGCGATGTTCGGCATGGACTGCATCGGATTCGTGGGCCGCTACCTCGAGGATGCGGGTATCTTCCCCACGTATCTGCCGCTGTATCCGCGGCACTACATGGACCGCTTCTTCCCAATCCAGCAGATCACGCACATGGAAGATCTATGTGTGATCGTATGGGTGAACGGGTCGCACATCGCCATTATTGACAAGGTACAGTCCATCAACACCAACCGCACGCCGTCCGCGGTGGTCGACATCTGCCAGTCTTCCAGCGGCGGGCCGCAATTGAACACGCGAGTCCAACTCGAGCAAACGAGCGGCGAATATCTCGATTTTGGAGAGTACGGAAAGGCCGTGGACGGGCACACAGTATCAGAGAGCGATAAGGCGCAATTGCGGAAGGACCTTGTAAAAAGGGGTTCCGTGGGATACCGGGGCGGTCTCATGTTCCACATCAAAGCCGGCTTTCCGCTCGTCCCGGTGACAGGACACGTCTATGTGGGCAGGCTGCCGAATCTGAAGAAAGGCTGGACGGAGATAGAACTGGACTGAATCTTATCCCACCACGTTGACGGCAGCGCCGTGAAGGAAGGCGGCTACATTGCTGACCGCGATGTCCATCAGCCGAGCCCGCGCTTCCCTGGTGGCCCAGGCGATGTGCGGGGTAACGATGCAGTTCTTCGCGGCGAACAGCGGATTCCCGGCGGCGGGCGGTTCGACGGACAGCACGTCGAGTCCGGCTCCGGCGATGACGCCGGCGTCGAGCGCGGCGGCGAGATCCTCATCCACCACCAGCGGGCCGCGTGAGGTATTCAGCAGGAAGGCGGATGGCTTCATCAGGCGCAGGCGTTGCGCGTTGATGAGTCCCTTGTTTTCCGGAGTCAGCGGACAGTGGAGACTGATCACATCGGACTCGCGCAACACTTCTTCGACGGAGGCGAAGCGGAAGCCCTCGTATGCGGGAGGATGGCCCTCGAAGGTGTCGTTGGCGATGACGCGCATGCCCATGGCATCGGCGATTTTCGCGGTTTGCCGTCCGATGCGGCCGAATCCGATGACGCCCATGGTCTTGCCGGCGAGTTCCATGAGCGGGGCTTTCCAATAGCACCAATCCGCGCTTTTCGACCATTCGCCGCCGCGCACCGACTCGCCGTGAACCCCGACGTGATGGCAGAGTTCGAGGAGCAGGGCAAAGGCATGCTGGGCGACGGACGCCGTGCCGTAAGTGGGGATGTTGGTCACGATGATTCCACGGGTCTTT
Organism: Bryobacterales bacterium; assembly: GCA_020847975.1. Lineage (GTDB taxonomy): Bacteria > Acidobacteriota > Terriglobia > Bryobacterales > Bryobacteraceae > CADEFT01. Next base: position 17,006 of record JADLBD010000193.1, read on the forward strand.
GCGGCTGCTATGTCGACGATGTTGTACCCGGTGGCGAGCACTCCGATGTAGCGCAGTTGGGGAAGCCGGGCGAGGGCGGCGGCATCGAGGGGAGTTTTGTTGGTCATCGCCAGTTCCGCATCCCCCACGCGAGAGACGACGTCCGCGGCGGGAGTGCGGTCGTGGACTTCCACTTCCGCGAACTGGCGCAGCGCATCCCAGGAAAGGTCGCCGGGGTTCAGGCAATATCCGTCGAGGACAACGAGTTTCATCTAGCCGATGATACGATAAGTCGTTCCCCTACGATGGCGGCAATTGACACATCGCAACGAATCCAACTGCTGCGGCCGACGGCGGTGAATTCGATTCTGGCGGAGGTGAAGCAACTTCAGGCACAGGGGCGGAAGCTGATTTCCCTGATGCGCGGCGAGCCCGATTTTCGCACGCCGCCGCATATTGTGGAGGCCGCGGAGCGGGCTTTGCGGAGCGGGCGGACGGCGTACCCGGACAACCGGGGGGAACCGGCGCTGCGGGAAGCCGTGGCGGAGAAACTGCTGCGGGACAACGGGCTGCGCTACGATCCGGGGCGGGAGATACTGATCACGACCGGCGCCACGTTCGGGATTCACGCGGCCTTCACTGCCCTATTGAATCCGGGGGACGAGGTGATTCTGCCGGAGCCGATCTACGATGCCTATCATTCGCCGGTGCTGCTGGCCGGAGGCGCGGTTCGCACCGTGGCAGCCCGGATTCAGAAGGGGCGCTTCACGTTGGATGCGGCGGCGATCGATGCGGCGTGCACGGAGCGGACGCGGGTGCTGCTGCTGAATACGCCATGGAACCCCACAGGCGCCGTGTTTACGGCCTCGGAACTGGCGGCCATTGGGGAGGTCGTGGCGCGGCGGAACCTGGCGCTGGTGGCGGATGAGATTTACGAGGCCATCACCTACGGGGCGCCGCACATATCGCCGGCGGCGCTTTCGCCGGAGTTGCGGGCGCGCACGGTACTGCTGAACAGCTTTTCGAAGACCTATGCGATGACCGGGTGGCGCATCGGCTATTGCGCGGCTCCGGCGGAAGTGATTCAGGCGATGTTCCTGGTGCTGCAGCAATCGAGCCGCGGTCCGGCGACGTTCGTGCAGGATGCCGGGGTGGAAGCGTTGCACGGGCCGCAGGATTGCGTGGCGGCGATGCGCGAGGAGTACGCGCGGCGGCGGGTCCTGGTTTGCGAACGGCTGACGGGTGTTGCGGGCTGCCGGGTTCTGGCTCCGGAGGGCGGCTTCTTTGCGATGCTCGATGTTACGCCGCAGGGGCAGCCTTCGAACGAGGTCCGGCGGCGGCTGTTGCACGAACATGGGGTGGTGGTGATCCACGGATCCGCCTATGGGGCGGCGGGGGAGAACACGCTTCGCGTCTCGTTTGCGAGCGGCGGAGAGACGCTGGCCCAAGGCCTGGAACGGTTGCGCAGCGCTTTTGAAGTAATCCGATGATGGACCGTATCTCGATTCAGCATGCCCTCGCTTCCGAAACGAAGGGCGAAGTCCGCTTCGACAAAGTGTCGCGGGCGCTGTATTCCACGGACGCGAGTGTGTACCAGATCGAACCGGCGGGAGTTCTGATCCCGAGAACACAGGACGATGTTGTGAAAGCCCTGGAGGTTTGCCGGCGGTATCACTGTCCCATCACGATGCGCGGGGGTGGGACTTCGCAGGCGGGGCAGGCGATCGGCGAGGGGCTGCAGATTGACGTTTCGAAGTACTTGAACCGGCTGCTCGAGGTGAACGTGGAGGAGCGCTGGGCGCGGGTGGAGCCGGGCATCGTACTGGATGAGCTGAATGCACTGCTGAAGCCGCACAATCTGCGGTTTGCTCCGGATATTTCCACCGCCAGCCGGGCCACGGTGGGCGGGATGATGGCGAACAACTCGGCGGGCGCGCGGAGCGTGTTGTACGGGAAGACGATTGACCACGTGCTGGAGCAGAAGGTGCTGCTCTCGGACGGGTCGCCGGCGCACCTACGGGCGCTCAATGAGGAAGAGTTGGAAGCGGCGTGCGCGGGGGAGACGTTCGAGGCGGGTTGCTACCGCGCGGTGCGGAGTATTGCGCGGGAGCATGCCGCTGAGGTGGAGCGGCGGTTTCCCAAGGTTCTGCGGCGCGTGGGCGGATATAACCTTAATGAGTTTACGTGTCCGGACAAGCCATTCAATTTGACAAAACTGATGGTGGGTTCGGAAGGGACACTGGGCATTATCCTCGAGGCCAAGCTGAAACTGGTTCCGCTGCCCCGGCACAAGTCTGTGCTCGCCATCGAGTTCGCGACACTGCTGGACGCCCTGGCCGCGACTCCGGTGATTCTTCCGCACAAGCCCTCCGCGGTGGAGGTGATGGACAAGTTCATTCTCGACCACACAAAGCAGAACGCGAACCTGGACCGCATCCGGCGGACGTTCATTGAAGGGGATCCCGGGGCGCTGCTTTGCGTGGAGTTTTACTCGGATACGGCGGAGGAACTGCGGCCGCGGATGGAGGCGGTGGAGCGGGACGTGCGCGCCGCGGGGTACGGGACGCATTTCTTCCATGCGCTGGATCTGCCCGCGCAGGCGCGGATCTGGAGCCTGCGCGAGGCGGGGCTGGGGCTGTCGATGGCGATGAAGGAAGACGCAAAGTCTCTGTCGTTCGTCGAAGATACGGCGGTTGCTCCGGAGAAGCTGCGCGATTTTATCGACCGGTTTCTGGGGATTGTGCGCAAACACGGGACGGTGGCGGGCGTCTACGCGCACGCGTCGGTGGGGTGTCTGCACGTGCGTCCGGTGGTGAACATGAAGACCGCGGAGGGCGTGAAGAAGTTCGAGGCCATCGCGACGGATATTTCGGACCTGGTTCTCGAATTCGGCGGCGCGCTTTCCGGCGAGCATGGGGACGGGCTGGTGCGGAGTCCGTTCATGGAAAAAATGTTCGGTCCGGAGTTGTACCAGGCGTTCCGCGCCATCAAGAAGGCGTTCGATCCGGAGAATCTGCTGAACCCCGGAAAGATAGTGGATTCGCCGCCGTTGACGGGGAATCTCCGCTACGGGGCGGAGTACAAAGCGTCGAACCCGTTCACGTTTTTCGACTATTCGGCCTACGGCGGAATCGCCGGCGCGATCGAGATGTGCAGCGGAGTGGGGGCGTGCCGGAAGAAGCTTGAAGGAACGATGTGTCCGTCGTATATGGCGACGCGGGACGAGCAGCACACGACGCGTGGAAGGGCGAACGTGCTGCGGATGGCCATCTCCGGGCGATTGGGAGAAGCGGGGCTTGGGGACAAGGGAGTGAAGCAGGTTTTAGACCTGTGCCTGGAGTGCCGGGCGTGCAAGGCGGAATGCCCGGTGGGCGTGGATGTAGCGCGCTTCAAGAGTGAGTTTCTCGCCAGCTACCATGCGCGGCACGGGGTTCCGCTGCGGGCGAAGATCTTGGGGCACGCGGCGGAGTTGGCGGTTTGGGGGAGCCGGCTGGCTCCGGTGGCGAATGCCGTGGCGCGCAGCGCGCCGGTGCGGTGGCTGAACGAGAGGATCGCGGGGATTGATGCGCGCCGCATGCCGCCGAAGTGGAACGGGCGGCCGCTTCGCAAGAGGGTTGCGGCCAGGGATGGAGCCGGCGTGTTCCTGTTCTGCGATACGTTCACCAACCATTACCACCCGGAGACAGGGGAGGCAGCCTTGCGGGTGTTGGAAGCGGCGGGGGTTCGAAGTGCGCTGGCGCCCAATGTGTGCTGCGGGCGTCCATTGATCTCGCAGGGGCTGCTCGAGGAGGCCCGGCGGCAGGCGGCGCGCAATACGGAGTTGCTGTTCCCGCCGGCAAAACAGGGCAAGCCGCTCCTGTTTTGCGAGCCGAGTTGTCTTTCGGCGCTCAAAGAGGACGGCCCGTCGCTGCTGCGAGGCGAGGCGCGGGAGCAGGCGAGAGTTGTAGCGGAGCACTGCTTTCTGTGGGAGGAGTATGTGGAGGCGCAGTGCGGGGGAAGGCTGCGGCTGAAACCCGGCCCGGCGCGGATCCTGCTGCACGGGCACTGCCACCAGAAGTCGCTGGGGCTGCTGGCTCCGGCGAAGGCGCTGCTGGGGAGGATCCCGGGCGCCTCCGTAGTGGATCTGGACGCGGGATGCTGCGGGATGGCGGGCTCATTCGGGTACGCAAGAGAGCATTACGAGGTGTCGGTGGCGATTGGGGAGCGCAAGCTGCTTCCGGCAGCCCGCAAGATGGAGCCTGGCGATGTTCTGGTTGCCGCCGGGATATCGTGCCGTCATCAGGTGGAGGAACTTGCGAGTGTGCAGGCAGTACATCCGGCTGTTCTGATTGCGGGGCTTCTGGAAGCGTAAACCATGAACCTGGCCTGGATTTCCGTGGGGGCGCTCGCGACTGCCATTGCGCTGAGTTGTTTCAGCCCGATCAACGTAGGAGTGCTTTCCATTGCTTTCGCGTGGATCATCGGAGTCTACCTTGGGGGCATGACGGTGAAGCAGGTGGCGGCCGGCTTCCCGGTGGACCTGTTCTTGACGCTGGCAGGAGTGACGCTGCTGTTTTCGCAGGCGCAGGTGAACGGGACCTTGGAGAAGATCTCGCTGCATGCAGTTCGGCTGTGCAGGGGGAACGCGGCGCTGCTGCCGGTGATGTTCTTTCTGCTGGCGGCGGGGCTCGCTTCGATGGGGCCCGGGAACATCGCGACGGCGGCGCTGCTGGCTCCGGCGGCGATGGCGGCGGCGGGCCGGGCGCGGATTCCCTCTTTTCTGATGGCGATCATGGTGGGAAACGGAGCGAATTCGGGATCGCTTTCGCCGTTTGCTCCGACGGGGATTATCGTGAACGGGCTGATGGAGCGCATCGGGTTGGCGGGCTACGAGCTTACTAACTGGTGGAATAACTTCGCGGCCCACGCCGCGGTTGCGTTTGGCGGGTATCTGATATTTGGAGGGGTTTCTCTCTTACGAGGCCATACGGCGGACAAGACGGAAACTCCGCGGGTGCCGGCGTTTGACAGACGGCAATGGATCACGCTGGGCGCGATCGTCAGTCTGGTACTGGGGGTACTGTTATTGAAAATAAACATAGGCATGGCCGCATTCGCCGGCGCTGCCGTCCTGGCTCTGCTGCGCGCTTCGGACGACGGGGAAGCGATCCGGAAGATGCCATGGAGCACCTTGTTGATGGTTTCAGGAGTTACGGTACTCATCGGGATACTGGAGAAAACAGAAGGGATTGAATTGTTTGCGAGCCTGATTGCGCGCATTTCGACGCGCGAATCGGCGACCGCGGTGGTTGCTTTCGTGACGGGAGTCGTTTCGGTCTATAGCAGCACATCGGGGGTGGTTCTGCCGGCGTTTCTTCCCACAATTCCGCCGCTCCTCGAGAAGCTTGGCGGGGGCAGCGCGCTGGCGCTGGCGTCGTCGATGAACATCGGGGGGCATCTGGTGGATGTCTCGCCGTTGTCCACGATTGGGGCGCTTTGCATTGCGGGAGTGACAAGCTATGAGGAAAGCCGGGCGCTGTTCTACAAGCTGTTGGTTTGGGGGTTATCGATGTCGATGGTGGGGGCGGTATTCAGTTACGTTTTCTTTCGCTGATCCGCCGGCGAGCGAAAAAAATGAGAAGCGGTGGCGGGCAACACCTCATCCGCCACCACTTCTCGAATGGTCCATGGGGTTGTTCCAATAATTAGTGTTCCGTAATCCGAATTCGTTTCAGCCAAAATTTATTGCTGGAAGCGTCCACGGAAGGCAATCTTTGCGCGGTGGAGCAGGACTCGCAGATAGCCGCGATCGACGCCGAACTCCTCACAAACGACATCTTTGTCCATTTCGTCGAAGAACAGGGCTTGGAGAAGGCGGCGGTCGCGTTCGGTCAGTGTATCGAGCACCACATGGACCTGGCGTTGCCTTTCACGCGAGAGAATCTTCGTTTCGGCGTCCACTTCCTCAGTGATGCGTTCGAAATGGGCGTCCTCGAGGGGGGCATACCGTCCGGTCTGGCGGAAATGTTCGGAGACTACGTGATTGCAGGTGGTGTTGAGATACGCGCCCAGTTTGCGGCCATCGCGAATGCCTTCTCTGCGGACGGCGGAGAGGACCCTGGCGAAGGTTTCCTGGCGGATCTCGTCGATGGCGGAAGGAGGCAGACGCTTGGCGCGGAGCTTGATAGCCATGAGGTTACCGAAATAAGACACGAAGTGCCGCGTCACCACCTCGTCGGAGGCTGCGAGCTTTGTAACATACTCTTCGCTAAGAGGTTCGAATTGCAAGTATTAATAGTGTACTCGAAGGTGGGGCTTCAGTCCTGGATAAGCTGGTACTTGCGTAAGATTTTCAATACAGACTCGATTGGTATAGATTCAACGGTTCGATCGTGAAATCCTTTGGTGGTCTTCGCCATGAACAAAGAGTTGTATACAGCTTCTTCAGTTGCTTCCTTAACGGCCTGAAACAAAGGCGACATGGCGTCGTTGGAAAGAACGGTAAATGAAGAAGTGAGTTTGCTCCGCATGGGAACGCGCTGAGCGGTGGAGAAAGCGATGACGTACTCGCCGCTTCCGTTGCTGGTGGAGGAACCGGACTGGCCGAGCCCGAGGACCGCGCGTGAGGCCAGGCGGCGGAGGTTCCGGGCATCGAGCGGAGCGTCGGTGGCGGCGACGACCATGCAGGAACCGCCGGGAGCCTGCTCCAACTGGTCTTTCAGATAGAAGCGTCCTAATTCACGGCCCACCGGCGCGCCCACGATCTGGAGGATGCCGCCGAAATTGGTTTGCACGAGGACGCCGACGGTGTAGCCTCCTAACGATTGGGGAAGGACGCGGGAGGAGGCTCCGATGCCGCCCTTGAAGCCGAAGCAGATGGTTCCCGTTCCGGCTCCGACGGCGCCTTCCTCGACGGGACCATCATGGGCCTGGCGGATGGCCGCAATGACGTGCTCCTTGTTCACAAAGCGGCGGCGGATGTCGTTCAGAAAGCCATCATTGGTTTCGCCGACGACGGCATTGACGGAGAGGACTTTTTCATTGCCGGGTTGGGCAAGGGTGTATTCGACGACGCCGGCGATGCCTTCCGCGACGCTCAGGGTGTTGGTGAGAATAACGGGCGTTTCGAGATTGCCCAGTTCCTCTACCTGGGTGCTGCCGGCGAGTTTGCCGAAGGCATTGGCAACAAAAACGGCCGCGGGAACTTTTTCCTGGAAGATGTTTCCCGAATGCGGAAGGATAGCGGTGACTCCGGTACGGATGGAGTCGCCTTCGATGAGGGTGATATGACCGGCGCGAACTCCGGCCACGTCGGTGATGGCGTTCCGTTTTCCGGGCGGCAGCACGCCGGGTTTGATGCCGAGTTCCCGAGCCCGCTGTTGCCCACGGGCGGGTTGCGCGAGGAAGGGCAGCGCCAGGAGCAGGCTGCGCCGGTTAATTGGGCCGGACATACACATCGGCCTCCCAGGTTTTGATTGCCTCCGACATGAGGTCGACGCGCTGCGGGAACCTGGAGGCAAGGTTGGTTTTTTCGGAGAGATCAAGATCCAGGCCGGCGAGAAACGGATCCTGGTCAGGCATGAGGGTGAGCTTCCAACGGCCCTGCCTCATGGCTCGCTGGGCGGCGTGGCCCCAGAAAAGGGTGGGGTCTCCCAAAGATGTTCCGGAACGCATATGGCTAAGCAGGCTCACTCCGTCCAATTTACGCTGCGGGGGCGGCACACCGGCGGCTTCGAGGAGTGTGGGCATGAGGTCGAGGGAGATGGTGGTTTGGAGGGATTCCTTGCCCGCAAGGATCTGGCCCGGCCAGTAACCGATGGCCGGTACGCGGTGGCCGCCCTCCCAGACGGAGCCCTTGCGTCCGCGGAGGGGACCGTTGGAGCCGGCAGGGGGAGCCCCGTTATCGGAACAGAAGAAGATCATGGTATCGTTCTCGATACCCGACAAACGAACCTGATCGAGGACGCGCCCCACACCTTCATCCATTGCAGCCAGCATTTCGCGGAATACGGGTCCGGCGTCTTCATGAGCCGTTGCGGGCGGCTTGCGTCCGGGGATGCGCTGGGGTTGGTCGCGAGGGCCTTGATAGGGGTAGTGGACGGCTTCATGAGGAAGGTAGAGGAAAAAGGGACGTCCGCTGTGGCGGCGGATGAAATCCACGGCGTGGCGGGTTACCAGTTCCGTGGTGTAGCCTTTTTCGTCCTGGAGCCTGTCTCCGATCCACCAGTCGCGGCGCCCGGTCTGGTCGACGTGGGAGAAGTAATCGACGTTGCCGCTCACGTAGCCGCGGAACTCATCGAACCCATGCCGAAGCGGATTGAAGCGGGTCTGGTAGCCGAGGTGCCATTTCCCAAAGATTCCGGTGTGATAGCCGGCGTCTTTGAGGAGGCGGGGGAGTGTGATTTCCGCTGGATCGAGTCCTTTGTCGCGATTGGAGGCGGCGGTGAGGACTTCGGAAATGCCGCAGCGCTGCTGATAGCGTCCGGTCATGAGACCGGCACGGGTAGGGCTGCACACGACTCCGCTCGAGTGGAAGTCGGTGAAGCGGACGCCTCCGGAAGCGAGCTTGTCAATGTAGGGGCTGCGGTTGGAAGCGCTCCCATAGCAGCCGAGGTCTCCGTAGCCCAGGTCGTCGGCGAGGATGAGGATGAGGTTGGGCGGACGATTCGTTTGCCCGCCGAGCACGGAAGCCGCGCCCGCACCGAGAAAGCTTCTGCGCGTGAGAGCATTCATGGCAGTGTAGGCATCCTAGCAGAAATGTAAGATGATCTTTGGAACTCCAATATGCGCCTGCTCTTGCTGGGATTTCTCACGCTCTCGGCGTTTGCCGGAACGAGCCATTTGCGGATTGGGGGGGAGTGGTGTTTCCTCTCATATGATTCGTCGGCGCCGCATGCCGACGCGGTGATCCTGATCCACGGCAACGGGCAGACCGTGGACGAGAAGAGTTCTTCCTGGGAAAGGGATGCGGGGAGCAGTCTGTTGATGGCGCGCCTGCGGGCGGCGGGATTCCTGCTGGCGCAATCGAACCATTCGGCCATTCCGGGAAACGGGATGTGGGGAAACGCGGCCACGCAGGCAGCGGTGCTGAGTTTGATTCGCTACGTGCGGGAGAAATACCAGCCGCGCCGGATTCATGCGATCGCGGTGTCGGCGGGGAATGTGACGCTGCTGAACCTGGCACTGGACAGGAAGGTGGTGTTTCATTCCGCGGTGCTGATGGCTCCGGTGATTTCGCTCGAATCGATGTATACATGTCCCGCGGGCGTGGACCGGGTGGCGGGGTTGGCGCGTGCGTTCTCCTTCAAGCCTTCCCATGGCTGTCCGGGGGATCCGAAGGATCCGGCGTTTGTGAAAGCGACAGCGAGATTCGATCCGCTGCGGCGGGCGCGGACGGGCGGGGTGGACGCGCTGAGCGGAACGCGATGGATGGCGGTGTATGAAGAGAGCGACGCCAAGGTGCCGCCGGGGGAGAACATCGAGCCGCTGCGGTCGCTGATTCCGATCAAGCCGTTGACCCGCCCCGGCGCTACACATGCATCGCGGGAATTGTTTGAAACGTATGCGGACCAGATTGTGCAATTTCTGAAGGAAAAGTGAGCCTCACATGCCGACACGCCGTGAGTTTCTTGCCGCCGCGGCAGCGGGGGCGGTAAAAGGAGCCGGGCCAGAGAACGAACCGCTCGAGCTTTGGTACCGGCAGGCCGCCTCGCAATGGCGGGAAGCGCTCCCTTTGGGGAACGGCCGCCTGGGAGCCATGGTATTTGGCGGAGTGAGCAGGGAACGGCTGCAAATCAACGAAGATACCTTGTGGTCGGGCCATCCCACCGATTGGAACAATGCGGACGCGAAGAATCATCTGGGGGAGGTGCGGCGCCTGGTGATCGAGGAAGAGAACTATCCCGGCGCCGATGCGGTGTGCCGCAAGATGCAGGGTCCATACAACCAGAGCTATCTGCCTTTGTGTGACGTATGGCTCGATTTTGGGGAACAGGGCGCAGGGGAAGGATATCGCCGGGCATTGAATCTGGATACGGCGGTGGCGTCGGTGAACTGGCAGGGCCACTCGCAGGAGGTGTTCGTTTCGGCCGTGGACCAGGTGCTGGCGGCGCGGATTGCGGCGGGCGGGGAAGGGCTGACGGTTCGTATCTCGATGGAGAGCCGGCTGCATTCCACCGTGGAGGTAGCCGGGACCGAGTTGCGGCTTGCAGGCAAAGCTCCGGCGCATGTCGATCCGAACTACAAGACCTCGAACCATCCGGTGGTGTATGACGAGGCGGACGGGAAAGGGATGCGGTTTGCGGCGTGGTTACGCGTGGTTGCCGAAGGCGGGAAGGTTTCAGCATCGGGTGAAGCGCTGCGAGTGGAGGGGGCGAGGTCCGTAACACTCTTGTTGGCGGCGGCGACGGGGTTCCGCGGCTTCGACAAGGAGCCGGACACGCCGGCGGGGGAACTGGCGGCGCGCTGCCGGAGCACGCTGGAGCGGGCGGCCGCAAAGGGGTACACGAAACTGCGCGCCGGCCACGTAGCGGACCACCAAAAGCTGTTCCGGCGTGTGAGCCTGCGGTTAGGCGCCCCTTCGACGCTGCCGACCGATGAGCGGTTGAGGGCGTTTGCCTCCGCGCCGGACGCGTCGTTGCCGGCGCTGTATTTTCAGTATGGGCGCTATCTGCTGATGACGAGTTCGCGTCCCGGGACGCAGCCGGCCAATCTACAGGGCATCTGGAACGAAGAAGTGCGGCCGCCCTGGAGTTCGAACTATACGGTGAATATCAATACCCAGATGAACTACTGGCCGGCGGAGGTGTGCAACCTGTCCGAATGCGCGGAGCCGCTTTTTCAACTGGTGGAAGAGGTAAGCCGCGGCGGATGGAAGACGGCGGAAGTGAACTACGGATTGAAAGGGTGGGTTTCGCACCACAACGTGGACTTGTGGCGGCAGAGCGGACCCGTCGGAGAAGGAACCGGCTCGCCGAACTGGGCGAACTGGCCGATGAGCGGGCCGTGGTTGTGCCAGCACTTGTGGGAGCACTACCGGTTTCACGGGGATAAGGAATGGCTGCGAGAGCGTGCGTGGCCATTGATGAAGGGAGCGGCGGAATTCTGTTTGGGGTGGCTGGTGGAGGATAAACAGGGGCATCTCACCACGTGCCCTTCGGTTTCGCCGGAGAACGTGTTCTTGACGCCGGATGGCAAGCCGGCGATGGTGAGCGCGGGCTGCACGATGGACCTCTCGCTGATTCGGGAGTTGTTCGCAAACTGCGTGGAAGCAGCAACGGTTCTGGGCGTGGATGCGGCGTTCCGTGGGCAGTTGGAAGCGGCGAAGAAGCGGCTGCCGCCATACGGGACGGGCAGGCATGGGGAACTTCTCGAGTGGTACCGGGATTTCGACGAGCGGGAACCCGGGCATCGTCACATGTCGCATCTTTATGCGCTGTATCCGGGCTGTGAGTTCGGATTGCGGCGAACTCCCGAGATGGCGCGCGCGGCGCGGGTTTCGCTCGAGAGACGGCTGGCGGCGGGGGGAGGACAGACGGGTTGGAGCGCGGCGTGGATCGTGTGTTTCTACGCGCGTCTCGAAGACGGGGACAAGGCGTGGGAGGGGCTGATCCGGCTGATGAAGCAGAGTACGGGCGTGAACCTGTTCGACACCCATCCGGCCGGGCGCGGATTTGTCTTCCAGATTGACGGAAACTTCGGAGGGGCCGCGGGCATTGCGGAGATGCTGGTGCAGAGCCAGGAGGGGGAGATTGCGCTCCTGCCTGCGCTGCCTGAGGCTTGGGCCGATGGAGAGGTGAAGGGGTTGGCGGCGCGCGGGGGTGTGGAGGTGGACATCACATGGAAGAATCATCGCGCGGTGCAGGTGGTTTTGAAGGCAAGGCGGGATGGCGTACACAAGGTGCGGGCGCCGAAGGGGCAGCGGCTGCGCGTGGAAGGGCCGGTCCGGCTGAGGGCGGGGCGTGCTTATGAGGTGAAGTTCTTATGAACGTCTGCCGGAGCGTGATATGCGTGGTCTGTTAGCATGTGTATAGAGATAACGAGTTATACACATGCGAACGAATATTGTGATCGACGACGGCCTGATGCGGGAGGCGCTTCGAGCTACGGGCCTGAAGACGAAGCGAGAAGCGGTCGAACTGGGCCTGCGAACCCTGGTTCGCCTCAAGAAACAGGCACAGATCCGGCGGTTGCGGGGCAAACTCGACTGGCAGGGTGATCTGGATGCGATGAGGCGTGACCGTTGATTCTTGTCGATTCGAGTGTCTGGATTGACTACTTCAGGGGCAGCGTCACGAAGCAAACGGAAATGCTCGATCACCTGCTCGAGAGCGAACTGCTGGCGGTGGGTGATCTGATTCTTCTGGAAGTCTTGCAGGGATTTTCGGATGACCGCGACTTCGAGGCGGCAAGGCGCATGTTGAGCCGGCTGATTGTAGTGGAACTTGGCGGGCCGGAAATGGCGATTCAGGCGGCGCGGCATTTCCGGACACTGCGGCGCCTCGGTGTCACTGTGCGAAAAACCATCCATTGCCTGATTGCGACCTGTTGTATCGAGAGAGGGTACTGGCTGCTGCATCATGACCGGGACTTCGATGTGTATGCGAAGCACCTCGGTCTCCGCGTCGTGGCGTGACGAACCGTTATTGGAGCATCAGCTTCCATTCCGAACCGGGCTTGGCGTGGAGTGTATAGACGGGTGTGCGGCCATCCAGGAAACTCTGTCCTTTGGGGGCGCGGAGGCGGAAGGTGGTGTCGGCCTTGGGATGGAGGACCGCTTCCCGCAGGCGGCCCTCGGACCAGCGCATGTTGACTTCCATGCCTCCGCGCACGCGTAGTCCTTTGACTTCGCCATCGCGCCAGGCGGCGGGGAGGGCTGGGAGGAGGGCGACCTCGCCGGCATGGCTTTGGATGAGCATTTCGGCCATACCGGCGGCTCCGCCGAAGTTGCCGTCGATTTGAAAGACGGAGGACTTGCCGGCGGGGTGGGTGTCAAAGAGGTTCGGGCCGGTGCTGCGGCGCAGCAGCGTGACCACGGCCTGGTGGGCCTTTTCCGGTTCTTCCAGGCGCGCCCAGAAGTTGACCACCCACGCCTGGCTCCAGCCGGTTTGTCCGCCGCCGGCGGCGAGTCTGCGTTCGAGGGAGATGCGGGCCGCTTTGGCCAAGGCGGGCGTGCCGCGAAGCGTGATCCGGTCTCCAGGGTAGAGGGCGAACAGGTGAGAGAAGTGGCGATGGCCGGGTTCGGGCTCGTCATAGTCCTCCGCCCATTCCTGAAGCTGGCCGTATTTGCCGATTTGGGGAGGAATGAGGCGCTTGCGGGCGTTTTCGACGCGGTCGCGGAAGGCGGCATCCAGATTCAGGATCCGGCTGGCTTCACTGACCCCGCGGAAGAGGGCGTCGAGGATTTCGTTGTCCATGGAGCAGCCCATACAGAGGCTTGCTACGACTCCTGCTTTGGTGCGGTAGCGGTTTTCCGGCGAGATGGAGGGGGAGACCACGAGGTGGCCTTTTCCATCCTCGACGAGAGTATCGAGGAAGAATTCGGCGGCCTCTTTCAGCACGGGATAGGCGCGGCGGGCCAGGAAATCGCGGTCGGGATCGTAGGCATAGTGGTCCCAGAAGTGAAGGCTGAGCCAGGCTCCGCCGGTAGGCCAGATGCCGGAGCGGACGCCGTCGATGGGGACGGCATCGCCCCAGAGATCGGTGTTGTGGTGGAGGACGAACCCGCTCGCGCCGTACATGACCTTCGCGACATGGCGGCCATCCTCGCGGGCGCGATCGACCAGTTCAAAAAGCGCTTCGTGTGTTTCGGGAAGGTTGAGGACTTCGGCGGGCCAGTAGTTCATTTCGGTGTTGATATTGATGGTGTACTTGCTCTCCCAGGGCGGAGCCAACTGTTCGTTCCACAATCCCTGGAGATTGGCGGGCATGGCTCCGGGGCGGCTGCTGGAGATGAGCAGATAGCGGGCGTACTGGAAATACAGGGCCTCGAGCGCGGTATCGAAGGCGCCTTGGCGAACGCGTTCGAGGCGCTCATCGGTGGGGAGATCGGAGGGGTGCGTGTCGCCCAGACGCAGGACGACCCGCTGGTAGAGACGCCGGTAGTCGGCAAGGTGTGCGGCGCGCATGGATGAGTAGTCGCGCTTCTTCCATCCGAGTTCGAGATTGCAGCGCTCGAACGGATCGGGGTGGCGGAAAGCGGTTGCGGCTACCAGGACGAGAGTGGCTGCATCGGCTCCTTCGAGTTGAAGTTCCGCGCCCCTGGCTGTCAGATGCCCGCCTTCGGGAAAGATTTTGAGGACGGCATGAAAGCGGACGCCGGTGGGCCGCTCGCCCTGGAAATGATCGCCGCGAGCGATGGCTTCCCCATCGAGGTCTATGCGGTCCGCGGAGGAGGAGGCTTTGGCATCGGCCTCGCGGGTGAGGGAGGCGATGAAGCGCAGGCTGGCCGGCTTGCTGGCGGTGAGGCGAATAATAATGGCTTGGTCCGGGGCGGAGGAGAATACTTCGCGGGTGTAGCGGACATTCGCGGAGCGGTAGGTGGTGCGAGCGATGGCGGCGCTCAGGTCAAGTTCGCGGCGGTAATCCTGAAACGACTCGTGGCCGGGGAAGCGAAGGTGCAAATCGCCGAGCGGCTGGTACGGGGGCATGCGGCGCGGAGCGGCGATGAGCGCTTTGTCTGCGAGATCCTCCGCCTCGCGGAGCTTTCCCGCGGCGAGGAGGCGCCGCACCTCCGGCAGCGCCTGGCGGGCGAGCGGATTGATGCGATCGCGCTTTTCGCCGGCCCAGACGGAATCCTCATTCAACTGGAGGCGCTCGGCGGCGGGTCCGCCGAATACCATGGCTCCCAGACGGCCATTGCCGACGGGCAAAGCTTCAAACCAAGCCCTGGCCGGCTGGCGGTACCAAAGCACGTCCTGCGCAAGGCAGGGAATGGCCAGCAGGAGCGGAAGGATTCTGACGAACATGACGGAGCCATTATATCCGCCGCTGGTGTGAGACTTACCCGGCATGAATGGTGGAGAATGGAGGCGGCGGTGGTTTCGCGGGTGGGTGGCGGGTAGCCCGCTTCGGTGGCCACGGTGGTGGGCTTCTTGAGTTCAAGTCATTCCAAGTCCGCAGGCGCTGACCAGGCTTACGATTGTGAAGAAGGCGAAGCGATGAAGACGCAGCACGAGATTCTGATGGAAGATCGGGAGTTCCGGAGACTCCTGACTATCGAGGCACTGGTGACGGAAGCCTCGGAGATGATTGCCCGGCTGATGGCGGAACAGGATGTGAGCAAGGCCGATCTGGCGCGCAAGTTGAACAAGTCCCGCGCCTGGGTAACCCAGTTGCTGAGCGGCAAAGCCAACATGACCGTTCGTACCCTGGGCGAGGTTGTGTATGCTCTCGGTGCGGAGGTGAAACTGAACGCCCAACCGCCGGGTTGGAAGCATGAACGCCGTCGTCATCGAGCAGAACCGGGACGAAACCGAACTGGCGTCTGAAGTCAACCAGGGCGCTGCGATTCGCCGCATCCGGTTGGCTCGTGCCAATGTTGCTCCGCAGGCAATGGAAGAGGGGTGACTTACTTCTCATGGTTGCGGTTGGGGCTGTTCAGGCAACCGCTGCCGGTAGAGGTTGAACCGCACCACCGGCACTTGTTGGAGCCGCTTCCATGCCGGTGCTTCTTTGTTGGGCTGTTCAGGCAGCTTCCATAGGACGACGATCCGCAGAACTCACAACGCTTCTCGTCCTCGATATGCTCGTGTTTCTTGTGGGGGCTCCGAAGACAGGAGCCGTAGGAAGTTGAGTTGCAGTACCTGCACTTGCTCATCACGGGCCTCACATCCGTTTTGACGCCGGCGGCCCAGATCAGTGCCGGCAATGTGTTTCCCGTGCTGACCAGCCTGCCCTGGGCATCTCTCGTCTGGCGGCTGCGGGGATCATAACGGCCCAGAAGTCTGCTCGCGCGATCCCTCGCCTCCATGGCGCAATCCCCCTGTGTGCGCAACGTGCCTACCAACCGGTTCTGGGCGTCGCGAATCTCCTCGAGCTTGGGCGGGCAGGCGGGTGCGGCCGAGGGAGTCGCAGTCAATAGCACACAAATAACAATCAGTAGCAGTCTCAACATGTCCATGGTCCCATGGCTTCAATTCCGGCGGGAGACGGACCGCGATGCGGTTCGCCGTGACCAGTAGCCCGAACCAAGCATCAAATTGCCTCGGCGTAACTAACGAGCCTAATGAGCGGTCAGCCGAAATCCGATAGTGTGCTTGTGTCTTCCATTCGCACAATCCCACGTCCTCATTCGCACAGGAGTCTTGCATGGACATTCTACTAAACCATCAGAATCTCAATGTCTTCAATCACTTTGGCGACAGCGCGCAGAACGAAAACAACACGACAAGGGCCTTTCTGATCGCCGCCACGCGTTCGGCCTGGAGCCCCATGCTTCTGCGCGGGTTCTTCGATCTTGTCGCCTCTCGGGTTAAGGAGAGGTTCCCCGAGCGAGCTGCTCTGCTTGGCTGCTTTGCTCAAGCTTGGCCGGACAAGATCGACATCTCAATGGAAAAGAATATCCGGGCCGAAACCTTTCCTGGGGTGGGTGTTGATCGCGCAGTCCTCGTCGAGTTGACTCCGGCCGGTATCGTCGCGGACTTGGCCGTGCGGCCACCGGAAATCGGTGAAACCGGCAGAGTAGACGCCACAATCGTGGTCCGGCAATCCGACGGCGATGGACTCGCTCTGGTCATCGAGAGCAAACTCTACGGGAGGGCCGGCCACGAACAGTTGATGAAATACAAGCAGGCGCTGGAAAGCCGAAACATAGAGACGCTCCTCGTTGATGTCGCGTGGGAGGAGATTTACGCTTTGGCGGACAGCCTGCCAGAGGCTGCGGAGCATGACTCCATCCTGAGTGATTTCAAGTCCTTCTTGGCTCGGGATCCACGACTCGCCGGATTTACTGGATTCAGACAGGGTGACTTCGATGGGCCTACGTATGTTTTGGACGCTCGTCTGCAAAAGCTGTGTGAAACCCTGGCTGGTCAGAGCACGAACTCGCCACTCCAAGGCGCCATGGTTGAGCGCAAGCGCGGCGGCTTGGATTACGACATTCTCCTGGCTGATCAGTCCCGTCTGGTGGGCAATATCGGGCTCGCGTGCTGGGATCAAGATGCCCTTTACGCCAAGCTCGTGATTGGATGGCGTTCGCGCTGGGAAACGAACCGGGCGATCGAATCGGGTTCCGCCGCCGGAAAAGTGAGCATGTTGCTCCAAAGGCTGTGCGCCCGTGCTGACGTCACAATTGATGCTACCGTCCGGCCATTCTTCAACCGCTTCCAATACTCGGGCGCTGCGCAGTGGCGCCGGGTTATCAAGCAGAACGAGGACCCTTTGGAAGTTTGGCAAAGCCTTATAGAGTTCGCTCGAAGCTATCACGCGAAGCCTTTGAATCCTGAGAGCCTCATCCGACTTCAACGGCCGCCAGTCAGGGTGATTGACCAGGACTCCCTCAGCAGGGCGCTTGATCAGCAAGTGAATTGTTTTGTCCCACTCGTCCTGGTGACGGCGTGGCAACCAGGGGATCTGGCAAGGCTGAAGCCTGACGAACTGACGAAGACTGTGCGTGAAACGTTGGCTGACTTGGCGAAGCTGTTGGTGGTTCTCAGCGGTGTTCCCAATAACCCGTCCTGAAGCCATCATCCTGGGGCTCGTAATCGTCGAGGCCGTCCTCGGGTAGTGGCCGGGAACGTGAAGCGCAGATCGCCGGACCGGCTCCTCCGGCCGGCTCCACGGGCGTCACTGCTGGTAAGGGGCATGCGGCACGGCGTGGCGATGTACACTGGCCGGCTGGCGATACTCCGTCCCGCATATGGCCGGGAATGGCCGGCAGGAGCGGGGGGGCCATTGTAGCCGCCGCCGGTGTTAGACTTACTCGGCATGAATGGTGGAGAACGGAGCCGGCGGCGATTTCTCGGGTGGCTGGCGGGCAGCCCGCTATTGTTCGGGGGACAAGGGGGAGAAGCGATTGCAGACCCGAAGGAGGCGATCAACGTCTTCGAATTCGAGGAAGCGGCGCGAAAAGCGCTGCCTCCGGCGCATTTCGGCTACCTGGCGACGGGAGTAGACGATGACGCGACGCTGCGGGCAAACCGTGAAGGATTCGAGCGGGTGTACCTGCGGCCGCGGCGGCTGATGGACATTCGCCGCGTGGATACTCGCGCGGAGTTGTTTGGAACCGTGTGGGAGACTCCGCTGGGGCTTGCGCCAGTGGGGAACCAAAAAGCGTTCCACCCGGACGGGGAGTTGCCGGTGGCGCGGGCGGCAAAGGGAAAGAGCGCCCTGCAAATTCTGTCCACGGCGGCGAACACGTCCGTGGAGGATGTCGCAGCGGCATTGGGGCGGCCGCCGTGGTACCAGCTCTATCCGACGTCGCGATGGGAGATTACGGAGCGGTTGGTCCACAGAGTGGCGGCAGCGGGGTGCCCGGTGCTGGTCTTGACCATCGACACACAGGCCGGGCGGCATACGGAGACGTTCGAGCGCATGAAGCGGCTCGACAAGCGGAACTGCGCGGCCTGCCACGGGACACGGCCGGAGGATTTTTATCGCCGCAAACCGATGTTTGCCGGGACCGATGTGACCGGACTGCGGACAAGCAACGAAGCCCTGGACTGGGAGCACGTGAAGCGCCTGAAGAAGCTCTCGCCGATGAAGCTGTTGATCAAAGGAATCGAGACGAGAGAGGACGCGAAGCTGTGCGTGGATACGGGGGTTGACGGGATCATCGTGTCCAACCACGGCGGACGCGCCGAGGAGAGCGGGCGGGGCACGATCGAATGCCTGCCGGAGGTGGTGGAGGCCGCGGGCAGTCGCATTCCGGTGTTGATGGACGGGGGAATCCGGCGCGGCACGGATATTTTCAAGGCGCTGGCCCTGGGGGCGCGCGGGGTTTTTATAGGGAGGCCGTACATCTGGGGACTGGCCGCTTTTGGGCAGGCGGGGGTGGAACGGGTGATCGACATTCTGAGGGTGGAGTTGCAGCTTGTGATGAAGCAGTGCGGAGCACGTTCGATCGCGGAGATTACAAGGGCATCGGTGGGCTACCGCTAGAATCGGCGCGCCTTCCCGCTTGTAAATGTAAGGGGGCTGCGCACATGAATCCGAGCGCCTACAAGAGGAGATACGACAAGCTGCGGGTCACGCTGGAGGATGGCAGCACCGAAACCGTTGCGGTGAACCAGTACCGGCTGCGGAGCATGAACTACAACGAGACGGCGAACAACGCCTTCATAGGGAAGCTGCGGGACCACGGCATGGACATGGTGCTGCGAATTGACACGGGCGCGGGGATGATGGTGGTGGACCGGCGGATGAACGAGAAAGAAGTCAGGTTCCGGAACAAGTTTCACATCGAGGCGACGGTGACCGAGGAGCGTCCGGACGGGACGGTGATCACCGGGACCAATGCGGACAAGGTGCTGGTGGACAAGACGGGGGCGAAGATCGTGGGTGAGGTATATGGGGAACGTGACTGGGGCGAGTTGACGC
>JADLBD010000194.1 GCA_020847975.1 Bryobacterales bacterium
CAAGCCCATGGACCAGTACGAGGCCGACCGCGTCACCGACATCGTCAACGCCCGCTGGCGCATTCGCCGCATCCAGCGCTTCGAAACCGCCGTCATCGACCTCCAACTCGACGAAACCTCCCCCGTCCTCTACGAGAAGTTCGCCACCATCGACATCACCGCCGTCGAAGCCGCCTCCTTCCAGGACCTCGTCCAGAACTCCCGCGTGCTCGATGTCATCCACAACTACGAATCCCGCTACTACCGCATCCTGGAAAAAGCCGAACGCGACCTCCAGCGCTACCGCCAGACCCGCTCCCAGCGGGTTTCCCGGCAGGTAAAGGAACCTGAGAGGCCGTCTCCCAGCCTCTCCTTCTGGCACCGCCTCCTCCCCACTCTCCTCCTCTCCCTACTCCTCTCCCTCGCCGTTCACCATCCCTCCCCTACTCTCGCTTCCCGGGAACTCGCTTCCCATCTCCCGAACCCCGCGGCGGCAATCCCCTCCACTCCCCGTCCTCCCCATGCGCCCTCCCCCGCCGGCGCAGATTGGCAGCGTCCCGCGCCTCCTTCGCGCCCGGACGCCATCACAGTCGCCACCCCGAACCCCCCGCTCGCTCGAACAGCAAAGCCCGCCGCAAGGAAGCGCAATGCCGCTCCCGCATAGTCCCCGCGTCCTCGCCGCCGCGCCTGCCTGCTGTGGCCGGCCGCAGGCAAGACTCTCAGCGGTTCAGTTCCGCCAGGCGCTTCTTCACGTATTCGTCGTATTCCTTCTGGAGTTCCGGCGAAAGCCCCGGACCGCCGTACAACTCGCTCGCTTTGTACTTGCCCGTGAGAAACTTCTGCTTCGTCCACTCGTCGTGGATGTGCGTCCGGTCGGCGGTGTCCACAATCTCCTTCACCAGGTGCGGCGGGATGAAGATCACCCCTTCCCGGTCGCCCAGCACCACGTCGCCGGGCATCACCACCGCCTCCCCCACCTTGATGGGAATGTTGATCCCCACCACGTTGACCTCGGCCACCGCGGCCGGATGCGCCTTCTTGAAGTAGATCTGCGTGGGAAGTTCGTAGATCCCCTCCAGGTCGCGAATGGTTCCGTCCACTACTGCGCCGGTGCGCGTGAGCCCGGCGATGGCCGCCTGAAGATTATCCCCGCCGAAGTTGTGCCCCGCTGCCGCGCCCATCAGGTCGATAACCGGCACATCGTTCAACTGAAGCAGGTCGATCACCTTCTGGTTTTCCCCGCGCGGACGGCCCTCCGCCTTCGCGTCCGCGGCCAGCACCTCGGCCAGGTCGGCGCGCACCGGAAGGTATTGTGCCGTCACGGCGCGGCCCACCAGTTTCTTGCCCGGGTGCAGCACCTCGAAATCCCAGCCGGCGAACTGGTGTTTGTACCCCTTGCTTTGCAGAATGCCCCAGGCTTCTTCGAGCGAAAGTCCTTTCACTCGCTCCAGCATCTTGTCATCCACCTTCGGGCGTCCGTCGGGAAAACGGTCAAAGGGATTCTTTGCCGTGTAATGAATCATCTGCTCACGAGTGAGCCGGAAAACCTGCGCGGGCGCGGCAAGGCTGCCACACACCATCAGTGCAAGCAGGAAACGCATCATGTCACCTCCGTTAAGCCGTTGATCTTATCAAAAGACCATGCTCCGGCTCATGGTACGATTTCTTCTTCACTCATGCGCATCGAGCACATCACCCTCACCCACGTTCGTGTGCCGCTCCACGAACCCTTCCGCATCAGCAATGGCGAGGTCGCCGAAAAAGACGGCATTGTCGTCGCGGCCGTCAGCGACGGGCTTACCGGCTACGGCGAATCGTCGCCCATGGCCGGAAGTTTTTATTCCTCCGACACGCCGGAAAACTGCTGGCGGCAGTTGAATGAACATCTGGCCCCGGCGATTCTCCAACAGTCGTTCTCTTCACTCGATGAGGCCTGCGAATGGATCAACCTTCAGCCGGGAAGCAACTTCGCCAAGGTCGGACTCGAAACCGCAATGTGGGACCTCGAAGCCCAGCGCCGCGGCATTCCTCTGCACAAACTGCTCGGAGGCTCACGCGATGCTGTCGCCTCGGGGCTCGCCGTCGGCTTGTACGATACCGTTCCCCAACTGCTGCACGCCATTCAACGCTACGTTCCCGACGGCTACCGGCGGGTGAAGATCAAGATCGCGCCGGGTCACGATGTGGATCTGGTCAGCGCCGTGCGCGCGGAGTTCGGCGGCATCGCGCTGATGACCGACGCCAATGCCTCCTACGGCATCGGGCATCTCGATGTCTTTCGCAAACTCGATGAGTTCGGGCTGCTCATGTACGAACAGCCTCTGGCCGGCCCGGCCCTCGAGGATTGCGCGAAGTTGCAGCGCGCCGTCCGCACGCCGGTGTGTCTCGACGAAAGCCTCGAGACCATAGCCGACGTCGAGCGCGCGGCCGCGCTCGGCGCTTTCCGCATCGCGAATATCAAGATTCAGCGGGTGGGCGGATTCCGCAATGCGCTGCGGGTGTACGAATTGTGCCGCAAACTGGGGCTCTCCATCTGGGTCGGGACCATGCCGGAACTGGGCGTCGGCTGCGCCCAGGGAGCCGCGCTGGCCTCCCTCGAAGGATGCGATTACCCCACCGACGTGGAAGCCAGCGCGCGGTGGTTCCGCGACGACATCATCGAACCGTGGATCGAGGTCAGGGACGGGATGATCGCCATGCCGTCCGCCGCCGGACTCGGCTACCAGGTCGATGAAGCGAAACTCGCCCGCTATCAGGTGGCCGAGGCGGTCATCAGTTAGCTTACACACTTGCAAACGCTGTTCCAAAGCGCAAAGGGCACGTCCCGCGCCCCCAAAGTACGAGGAACACCGCGATGATTCGCGGCGCGGGCGGGCTCCGTTTTGCGCGTGTTCCTCAAAAGCTCGCACAGGGCCCGCCGGCCCACCACTACGGGAAGGAACTCGCGAGTCCACCGGCCGGCGAGGCTCCGTTGTGCGAGCGAGTTCCTTAGAAGCGCAAAGGGCACGTCCCGCGCCCCCAAAGTACGAGGAACACCGCGATGATTCGCGGCGCGGGCGGGCTCCGTTTTGCGCGTGTCCTCAAAACCAAAGCTCGAAAAAAGCGTGAGATAGGCCTATAATCAGGCCAGGTGGATGATGTCCTCAAGCGGCCTGCCTGCTCTCCCGGCGACATTCCTCAATGTCCCCTGGAATCATGGACGTGCGGCCGAAGCGCTCATGGCGCCGTGCCGCACCGCGAGTGCTCGGAAAGGAATTTCTCATCATGCCCTCTCATGTTCATACCTACGGGGTCCTCAGCGAAAGCGATGACCCCCTCGTAGATCTTGCCCTCGATCTTCAATGGGCGTGGAACCACTCCTCGGACGAAATCTGGGGCCTCATCGATCCCCAGCTTTGGGCTACCACCCATAACCCCTGGTTTGTGCTGCAAACCGAGTCGCGCACCCGCTTGGAGGCGATCGCGGCCGACCCTGTCTTCCAGGAACACTTGCAGACCACGCTGCGGCGGCGGCGAAACATATACGAATCGCCCACCTGGTTTGCCACCACCTATCCGAACTCGCCGCTCACCTCCGTCGCCTACTTCTCCATGGAGTACGCCCTCAGCGAAGCCCTGCCCGTCTACTCCGGCGGCCTCGGCAACGTCGCCGGCGATCAACTCAAATCCGCCAGCGACCTCGGCGTCCCCGTGATTGCCATCGGGCTGTTGTACCAGCGCGGATACTTCCGCCAGGTCGTCGATTCCGAAGGCAATCAGCGCGCCCTCTATCCCTACAACGACCCGACGCAACTCCCCGTCAGCCCGGTGAGAAACGAATCAGGGGAATGGGTGCGGGTGACCGTGAGGTTCCCCTCGAGAATGCTCATTCTGCGCGCGTGGCAGGTGCGGGTCGGGCGCGTGAAGCTGTACCTGCTCGATAGCAATGATCCCACCAATACCCCGGCCACCCGCGGCATCACCAGTGAGTTGTATGGCGCGGGACTCGAACTGCGGCTCCAACAGGAGATCGCCCTCGGCATCGGCGGCTGGCGCCTGCTGCAAGCCATCGGATTGCAGCCGGAAGTCTGTCACCTCAATGAAGGGCATGCCGCCTTCGCCGTGCTCCAAAGAGCCGCGGCCTTCCGCGCCGCCACCGGCCAGCCGTTTGATGTCTCCCTCGCCGCCACGCGCGTGGGCAACCTGTTTACCACCCACACCCCTGTCCCGGCGGGCTTCGACAGCTTCCCCCCCGACTTGATGCGCTACTACTTCTCCCAATACGCGGAAGAGCGGTTGGGGATTCCCTTCGAGGAGTTGCTGCGCCTGGGGCAGAACGGCAGCCCGGATTTCAACATGGCGCACCTGGCAATCCGCGGCAGCGGTGCCGTCAACGGGGTCAGCCGCCTCCACGGTGCGGTCAGCCGGGCTCTGTTCCAGCCTCTGTTCCCCCGCTGGCCCAAGGAAGAGGTCCCCATCCAATACGTGACAAACGGCGTCCACGTGCCCACCTGGGACTCGCAGGGCGCAGATGAACTGTGGACCACCATCTGCGGCCGCGGCCGTTGGCGAGGTAAGCTCGAAAACCTCACCGAAAACTTCTGCGCCACCACCGACGAGCAGATCTGGCGCATGCGTGGCACTGCGCGCGCCGACCTGGTTCGCGAGGTCCGCCGCCGGCACACGCCCGAGTTGGGGACGAGTGCCCTCCAGCCTCATTCCCTTCTCGACCCCAATGTTCTCACCCTCGGCTTTGCGCGCCGCTTCGCCACCTACAAGCGGCCTACCTTGCTGCTCCACGACCCCGAGCGCCTGGCGCGCATTCTGTCCAACTCCAACCGCCCCGTGCAGCTTGTGGTGGCCGGCAAAGCGCATCCAAGCGACAGTACCGGCCAGGCGCTGCTGCGCGACTGGATCCATTTCGTCGCCCGCCCCGATGTCCGCGGGCGTGCCGTCTTCCTCGAGGACTACGACCTCGACTTGGCCCAGCACCTCGTGCAGGGCGTGGATGTCTGGATCAATACCCCGCGTCGTCCCTGGGAGGCCTGCGGCACCAGCGGCATGAAGATCCTCGTCAATGGTGGATTGAATCTGTCGGAACTCGACGGCTGGTGGGCCGAAGCCTACACTCCCGAGGTCGGGTGGGCGCTCGGAGACGGCAAGGAGCACGGCGATGATCCCGCCTGGGACGCGGCCGAAGCCGCGCGCCTCTACGAGATCCTGGAACAGGAAGTGGTTCCCTTGTTTTATGAGCGCGATTGGAACGGCATACCCTCCGGCTGGATTGCCAAAATCCGACAGAGCATGGCGCGGCTCACGCCGCGGTTCTCCTCCAATCGCAGCGTTCGCGAGTATACGGAAACCTACTATCTCGAGGCCGCCGAAGCCTACCGCAAGCGCTCGGCCGAAAACGGCGCGCTCGGACAGGAAATTGTCAACTGGCGCAAGAACCTCGATCTGTATTGGGAGGAGATCCGGCTGGCCAAGATGGAGGTGGAATTTACGGATTCCTCCCACCGCTTCCGCCTCCACATCTACATTCCGGAGATTCCCGCCGGTTCCGTGCGAGTGGAACTCTACGCCGATCCGTACAAGCCGGGCGATGAGCCCTTCCGCCAGGTCATGGAGCCATGCCACGAACTGCCCGGCGTGACCGGCGGCTTCTGCTTTGCGGCAGAGGTCCCCAACTCACGGCCCGTCGAGCACTACACAGCCCGGGTGATCGCCCATCACCCCGAGGCTTCGGTCCCCCTCGAGGCAACCCACATCGTCTGGCTCTCCCAGGGCTAGGGGCCTAACGCACGGCCACGATCGAGATCTCCTCGAGTTTGGGGTATTGGCCGTTTGCCGAGCGCTTCCGTTCCACAGGCGCCAGCGGGGAGATGGTGGTACGCGTGGGAGGCGCATCAGCCGGGAAGTACAGCCCGTAGACGCCGTTCATTTTCGTGAACTCCTCGAGATTGTCGAGGTAGACGTTGCTGGCCACGACGTGCGAGAAATCGAGCCCGGCCTCCTCCAGGCCGTCGAGAAGGTTCCGCATCGTCTGGCGTACCTGGTCTTCTACATTGTCCGCGTAAATGCCGCCGTGCGGGCCCGGAATGAAGCCGGATTTGGCCGAGCAGTAGAACGTGTCGCCGGCGAAGACGCAGGGGCTGGCGGTGGGGCTCGGCTTCATGTTCTTGGGGCGCACGGCGCGGCGCTCGGAGAGATCGCGCACCGCGACGCCGGTGAATTCGATGTTGGCGCCGTGAGGGAGGAAACTGACCTCGATGGTCGCCCGCGCCGGCGTGTTGCCGAACTCGAACCGCTTGGCGTATTCCTGATTCATCACGCGGGCCGGCATGTTCCTGGTGAGGTAGGGATTGACGAAGACGAGGTGGCGGAAGTCGAGGCCGGCCGTGTCGAGCACTTCCTTGATGCGGTCGAAGGCGAGGTTCACCTGCGCGGCGGGTGTGTCCGGGATCTTTCCTGTCACGACATCGCGGCCGAGAAACCCGCTGATGTAGATGCGCCCGCCGGCTTCCACAGCAGGAGAGAGGTTCATCGATTTGGGATAAGAAGCGGGGACGATCGGCTTCTTCATCCGAAGATCGCGGACGGCGACAGCGTTCATTTCCACCGGCGTATTGGTGGGGATGCGATACACGCCGAGCGTGGCGCGGGCAGGGGGATTCTTTGTGAAGTATTCGCCCCACACCTTGTTGAACACCTCGTAGTCGACGGAGGGGGTGAGATAGATCTGGAGGTAGACAAGATGCTCCATCGTTAGCCCGGCAGCGGTGACGATGGTCTTCACGTTCTCAAAGCACTGGCGTACGCTCTCTTCGGGCGTGGCGCCCATGCTTCCCGAGGCGTTCCGGGCCCCCTGGCCGGAGACGTAGAGGAAGTCCCCGGCGAGGATCCCCGGGCTGTAGGGACCGATAGGTTTGTAGCCGGGCGGGAAGATGACTTTCTTCTCGGCGGCGAGCGGCAGCGATAGGAGCAGCAGGAGGAGTGCGGCGTGTTTCATATGTCGAAATTATGCTACCAACCACCGAGGGCCCAATGGGCGCCGGCGGCGGCGCGGAGAACGCGCCGGGGTGGTGGCGTTCCATGCTAGATTGAAGAATTCATGAGCGAAATAGCCGGAGAACCGCTGAAGCAGACCCCGCTGAACGCCATCCACCGCGGCTTGGGAGCGAAGATGGTGGACTTCGGCGGATGGGATATGCCCGTGCAATATTCGGGCATCATCGATGAGCACAACACCGTGCGGAAAGCGGTGGGTATCTTCGATGTCAGCCACATGGGCGAAATCGAGATCCGCGGCCCGGAGGCATTTGCTCTCATCGACTACCTGACCCCGAACGCGGTGTCGAAGTTGAAGGACGGCCAGGCGCAGTATTCGGCCCTGCTCTACGACCATGGCGGATTCGTGGACGACATCCTGGTGCACAAAGTGGCGGACCAGCACTATTTCCTGTGCGTGAACGCCTCGAACCAGGAGAAGGACTACGCGCATATCTGCGAGCACAACAGGTTTCAGGCCGAAGTGGAGTTTGCAAGCGCGAGATACGCGTTGCTGGCGGTGCAGGGGCCGCACGCTCCGGCGACTGTGCGGAAGTTGACGGATGTGGACCTCGCACCGATCAGGTATTACCACTTCGTGGACGGAACGGTGAGCGGGGCGCCGGCGCGCATCGCCCGGACCGGCTACACCGGGGAACTCGGATTTGAATTGTACGTGGCCGGCGGCGATGCGCCGCGCGTCTGGAACGCGGTGCTCGAAGCGGGCGCGGAATTCGGCATCAAGCCCGCCGGATTGGGCGCGCGGAACACGCTGCGTCTCGAGGCGGCCATGGCGCTCTACGGCCACGAGATCACGGCGAGCATTACGCCGCTCGAAGCGGGGTTGGGGCGCATTGTGAAGTTCGAGAAAGGCCAGTTCCTGGGGCGGAAAGCCCTGCTGGAGCAGCATGAGCGGGGCGTACAGCGGCTGCTCACGGGTTTCGAGATGACCGGGCGCGGCATTGGCCGCGACGGCTATGAGATCATGATCGACGGCGTGCCTGCGGGATGGGTAACCAGCGGCGGACCCTCCCCGACACTCAGCAGGAACATCGGGATGTGTTATGTGCCGGTTGCTCAAGCGCAGCCCGGGCGGACCATCCAAATAATGATTCGTAATCAGCCGGTGGAAGCGGTCACGCGGCCGATGCCATTCTATAAGCGAGCCAATTAAACCATGTACCCGGAAAACTTCCATTACACAAAAGAGCATGAATGGGTGCGTGTCGATGGGGACACAGGCACCATGGGGATCACCGACCACGCCCAGAAGGAGTTGGGCGACATCGTGTATGTCGACCTGCCTAAGCCTGGAACGGCGGTGGAGCTAGGCAAGACCATTGGCTCAGTGGAATCGGTGAAGGCGGTCTCCGACATCTACTCGCCCGTGTCCGGCGAGGTGGTGGAGATTAATGAAGCTCTCGCCACGGCTCCGGAGAAGCTGAATGAAGATCCGCACGGCGAGGCGTGGCTGGTGAAGATCCGGCTCAGCGCTCCGGAAGAAATCAGCGGTCTTCTAAGCGCCGCGGACTATCAAAGTTACATAGGAGAGTAGGATCCCGACTTGCGTTACCTTCCGAAGTCCGACACCGAGCGCAGACAGATGCTCGATGCGCTTGGGCTAGATTCGCTCGAGCAGTTGTATTCGCACTTGCCGCAGGACGTGCTATTGAACCGTCCGCTCAACCTGCCGGCCGGCAGGTCCGAGTACGAGATTGTGGATTATTTTCGCGCCCGCGGCGATGAGAACGCGGCAGGGTATGCGAGCTTCCTCGGCGCGGGTGTGTATCATCACTACCGTCCGGTGATGGTGGACGTTGTCGTGTCGCGCGGTGAATTTCTCACTTCGTATACCCCGTATCAGGCCGAGATGGCGCAGGGGACGCTGACGACCATCTTCGAATTCCAGACGATGATCTGCCAGTTGACGGGGATGGACGTGGCGAACGCGTCGATGTACGACGGGTCGACGGCCGTACCCGAAGCGGCGATGATGGCGAGGCGCATCACCGGCCGTGACAAAGTGCTGGCGGCGAAGACAGTGCATCCGGAATACCGCATGGTGCTCGAGACGTACTCGCGATACGAGGGCGTGCCGGTGGCGGGAATCGGCTACGACTCCGAGTCGGGAACGCTGGACTTTGCGGATCTTGAGACGAAACTGGACGAGCAGACGGCGGCGGTGATTCTCCAGTCGCCGAATTTCTTCGGTTCCATCGAAGACTGGCGCAAGGCAGCCGCGCTCGCCCACAAGAAGGGCGCGCTGCTGGTGTACGTGTTCACGGAAGCGGTTTCGCTCGGTCTGCTGGAGCCTCCGCGAGATGCGGATATCGTGGTGGGGGAACTGCAAAGCTTTGCCCATCCGCCGAGCTATGGCGGGCCGTTTGCCGGGATCATGGCGACGAAGGAGAAATTCATCCGCCAGCTTCCGGGGAGGCTTGCGGGAGAGACGAAAGACTCGAACGGAAACCGCGCATTTTGTCTGACGCTATCGACGCGCGAGCAGCACATCCGGCGCGAGAAAGCCACTTCGAACATCTGCACCAACCAGGCGCTGATCGCGCTGATGGCGACGGTGTTCATGTCCGTCTATGGGAAGCAGGGGCTGCGGGAACTGGCCGAACAGAACCTGAGCAAGGCGCATTATCTCGCCGGCGGCCTAAACCGGCGGTTTTCCGCTCCGTTCTTCAATGAATTCGCGGTGAAGACGGACGGCAGGAGCCCGGACGAAGTGAACGCGGAACTGCTGAAGCAGAAAATCGTCGGCGGGCTGCCGCTGGGCCGGTTCTATCCGGAGTTGAGCGGCTGCCTGCTGCTGTGCGCCACGGAGATGAGCAAGCGCGAGCAGATGGACGCAGTAAAGAAAGCAATTGCCTGAACATGCCCGGAAAAGTAAGAAGCCACATCAATCAAAACGAGCCTCTGCTGTTTGAGAGGAGTTCGCCCGGCAAGAAGGGATACCAGTTGCCGGAGTTGGACGTGCCGGCGGTGGACGCGGCGGCGGCGCTGGGGGCGGCGAATACACGGGAGGAGATCGAGGACTTTCCCGAGGTGAGCGAGGTGGAAGTGATTCGCCACTTCTCGCGATTGTCCACGTGGAACTACGGCATCGATCTCGGTTTGTTTCCGCTGGGTTCCTGCACCATGAAGTACAACCCGCGCGTCAACGAACTGGTGGCGCGTACCGAGGGACTGGCGTGGGCGCATCCTTATCAACCCGCGGAAGTGGCGCAGGGCGCGATGGAGGTGATGGCGCAACTCGAGGGCGCGCTGGCGGAGATCACCGGGATGGACGCGGTGACGCTGGAGCCGGCGGCGGGCGCGCATGGGGAGTTGACGGGAGTGCTGATGATTCGGGCGCTGCTCGAATCGCGCGGCAATCCGCGGAAGAAGATCATCATTCCGGATTCGGCGCACGGGACGAATCCGGCGACGGCTGCCATTGCCGGGTATGGCGTGGCGAACCTGAAGTCGAACGACAAGGGCGTGATCGACCTCGAGGCGCTGTCGCGGTTGGTAAATGAAGACATCGCGGCGTTGATGGTCACCAATCCGAACACTCTCGGAGTGTTCGAGGATGAGATCGCGAAAGTGACCGCGTTGATGCACTCCCGGGGCGCCCTGGTTTACATGGACGGCGCCAACATGAACGCGCTGGTGGGCATTACGCGTCCTGGGGATTTCGGCATCGATGTGATGCACCTCAACTTGCACAAAACGTTTTCGACGCCGCACGGCGGCGGCGGTCCGGGAGCGGGCGCGGTGGCGGTGAAGAGCCATATGGAGCCGTTCCTGCCCACGCCGCGGCTGACGCGCGTGAACGGGATGTGGAACTGGAACTGGAACAGGCCGCAATCGATCGGGAAAGTGCGGGCATTCTACGGGAACTTCGGGGTGCTGGTGCGGGCGCTCGCTTACATAATGGCGCATGGCGGGCCGGGATTGCGGCAGGCGACGCTCGATGCGTTGTTAAACGCCAACTACATCCGCAAGGGACTGGAGCCGTACTACGACCTGCCGTACCAGAGTCCGAGCATGCACGAGTGCGTGTTCAGCGACGAGCGGCAGGCGAAGTTGGGCGTGCGCACGGCGGACATCGCCAAGCGGCTGATCGACTATGGGTTCCATCCCTACACGGTGGCGTTTCCGCTGATCGTGCGCGGGGCGCTGATGATCGAGCCCACTGAGACGGAGGGTAAGCAGGAACTCGACCTGTTCATCGAGGCGATGGCGAGCATTGCGAAGGAAGTGGAGAGCGATCCGCAATTCGTGTTGAAGGCTCCTTATGACACGCGCACTTCGCGCGTGGACGAAGTGACCGCGGCGCGCAAGCCGATTCTTCGCTGGAAGCCCGAGGCTGCCGGAAACCAAGCGGCGGATTGAAGCCGTGCGCGACACGCTGGCAGTGGTTTTGTTCGTCCTGCTGCTGCGTGTGCCGTTTCTGAACCAGGCGATTCAAGGCGACGACGTCAACTATCTGAACGCCGCGCAGTACGCGCAGATCAATCCGCTGCATCCGCAGCACGTGTGGTTTGTCTTCCAGGGCGCGAAGGTGACGATGCAAGGGCATCCTCATCCGCCGCTCAACGCCTGGGTCCTGGCCGCGCTGCTGGCGCTGACGAAGGATATCCGCGAAGTTCCGTATCACGCGGCGTACATCCTGTTTTCACTGATTGCGGCGCTGGCGGCGCTGTCGCTGGCGCGGAGGTTCACCACGCGGCCGCTCGTGGCGGCGCTGCTGTTTCTCGCGACGCCGGCGTTTGTGGTGAACGGGAACTCTCTCGAGAGCGATCTGCCGTTCCTGGCGCTCTGGCTGGCGGTGATTGCGCTGTTCGTGAAGGCTGTGGAGGAGGGGTCCGGCAAGTGGCTGGCCGCTTCGGTGGCGGTGATGCCGTTCGCCGCGATGTCGGCGTTC
Organism: Bryobacterales bacterium; assembly: GCA_020847975.1. GTDB lineage: Bacteria > Acidobacteriota > Terriglobia > Bryobacterales > Bryobacteraceae > CADEFT01. Next base: position 11,921 of record JADLBD010000194.1, read on the forward strand.
CAATCGGTGCTGCTGACTCCGCTGCTCGCACTGTACGTGTGGCAGCGGCGCAGGGAGTGGCGTGCGGCGTGGGCGGCGGTGCTGGTGGTTCCGCTGGTGCTGGTAAGTTGGGAGCTATTCGAGAAGGCGACTTCGGATGCGCTGCCGGCGCAGGTGCTGGCCGGGTATTTCACGAAGTACGGGTTGCAGACTCTGGCCAACAAGGCGCGCAATGCGGCGGCGTTGACGGTGCATCTGGGGTGGGTAGTGTTTCCGGTGCTGGCGCTGGGGCCGGCGGGCTTTCCGGCAGCGGCGTTGGCGGGTGGCGTGGCGTTGGGGTGGGGCGCGATGATGGCCGTGCCTCTGGCGGCGGGGCTCGCGGTGATCGTGATGTGCGCGCGCCATTGGCGGGACTGGCTGGCGCAATGGGTGCTGCTGTTTTTTGCGGCGTCGCTGGTGCTGTTTTTCGCCGGGTCGGCGCGGTATCTGCTGCCGCTCGCCTTGCCCGTGGCCTTGCTGGCCGTACGGCGGTTTTCGGAGCGGCCGTTGTGGCTGTGGTTGAGTATTGGAGCGCAACTGGCGGTTGGGCTGGGGCTAGCGGTGGTGAATTACGACCATTGGGACGGCTACCGGCAGGTGGTGCGCCGTTACGAGAAAGATTGGGAGAACAAGCGGGTGTGGGTGAACGGGGAGTTAGGGCTGCGGTTTTACGCCGAATCGGCGGGCGCCATTCCGCTCGAGCGGGGGCAGGCGCTGCGGCCCGGGGACGTGGTGCTGAGCAGCCGGCTGACAGCGATTCCGTTCACGACGGGCGGCGGGGCGCTGGTTCCCATTGCGGAGGTTCCGGTGACGTCGCGGCTGCCGCTGCGGCTCATCGGAATTGATGCGCGGTCGGGGTATAGCGCGGCGGCGATGGGATTACGGGCATTCGATGTGAGCCGGCGCCCCATCGATGTGGTCCGTGTGGAGACCGTGGTGGAGCGAAAGCCGGAGTTGAGTTTTCTGCCCATGAACGCCCCGCAAGCCGAACAACAGATCGTCAGCGGCGTGAATCAGCTCGAGCAGGGGAGCTATCGCTGGATGGGGAAGCGCGCGTTGCTGCTGTTGGAGCGCCCTTCGACAGCGCTGCCGCTGGAGGTGGAGTTATATGTGCCGGATCAGGCTGTAGGCCGCACGGTGACGGTGGCTGTGGACGGGGTGACGCTGGCGTCGCGGACGTTCTCCGCCACCGGGAAGCAGAAGATGGAGACGCCTCCGGTGAAGGGGAATGGGGAGACGGCGACGGTGGCGATTGAAGTGGACCGGGCGCTGCAGATTCCCGGCGATCAGCGCGAATTGGGGGTGATTTTGACGGCGGTTGGATTCCGGCAGCCATGATCGAACGGGTGCGGGAGATTCTCAATCGGGACCGGCCGTGGGCGGTGTACGCTTTGGGGGATCTGGCCCCGGCCCGCCGGGAGCACTGCCGGTGGCATCTGAGCCCAAAACAGGATGGGCTGGTTTTGTTTTATCAGGAGTTTGGAACGCCGGTGTTGTTTGCGATGGGGAATGTGGAGGAGGCGTTGGCGGGCGCTCCGCGGGCGGAGAAGGTGTACCTCCAAATCCGGCCGGAGGCGGCGGCGGTGGTGGAACGGTTCTACCGGATCGAGCGGCGCAAGCGGGTGGCGCGGATGCGGCTGGAGTCATTCCATGGGCGCGATTCGGGCGGCGTCGAGCGGCTGGGCGTGGAAGACGTTGACGAGTTGCGCGCTTTGTATGCGGATGGAGAAGCGGATGGGGAGTCGCCGGATTTCTTCTTCGACACGATGGTAGAGGAAGGCACGTTTTTCGGAGCGCGGCGCGAGGGGCGGTTGGTGGCCGCGGCGGGAACGCACCTCACTTCAGTGGAGGAAAGCGTCGCGGCGGTGGGGAACGTGTACACGCACCGGGATTGGCGCAGGCGCGGGTTGGCTCGAGTGACGACGGGAGCGGTTGTGGAAGATCTGTTGCGGCGCGGTATCCGCACTATCGCGCTGAACGTGTACGCAAGCAATGCGGCGGCGATGCGGGTGTACGGGAAGCTTGGCTTTGTCCCGCATTGCGAGTATTACGAAGGCCTGGCTGTGCGAATTTAGGGCAGCGGCAGGCCGAGGATGCAGCGGAGCGTATCGCGGGCGATGAGCAGTTCCTCGTTGGTCGGGATGACCCACACCGGCGTGCGGGAGTTCTCCGTGCTGATTTGCGTCTCGATGCCGATGGCATTGGCGTTTCGCTCGGGATCGATTTCGACTCCCAAGCCCTTGAGACCGTCGCAGATCATCTGCCGGACGGGCGGGGAGTTTTCGCCGATGCCGCCGCCGAAGAGGATGGCGTCGCAGCCGTTGAGCGCAGCCATATACGAGCCGATGTATTTGCGGGCGCGATAGCAGAACATGTCGATGGCGAGTTTGGCGCGGCCGCTGCCCTTGGCCATCTCCTCGAGGAGGATGCGCATGTCGCTGGAGATTCCGGAAACGCCGTAGAGGCCGCTCATGCGATTGAGGAGGGATTCAAGGCCCTGCGCGTCCACTTCTTCGTGCGCGAGGACGTAGAACACGGCCATGGGATCGACGTCTCCGCAGCGAGTTCCCATGAGGAGCCCCTCGAGAGGGGTGAATCCCATGGAGGTGTCGATGGAGCGCCCCTGATCGACGGCGCAGAGGGAACAGCCGTTGCCGAGATGGCAGGTGATGAGCTTGTAGGCTTCGCGGGTCTGGCCGTGGATGCGGGCATAGCGGTAGGAAATGTAGCGGTGGGAGGTGCCGTGGAAGCCGTAGCGGCGGATCTTGTAGCGTTCGTAGTAGAGATAGGGCAGGCCGTAGAGATAGGCATGCGGCGGCATACTCTGGTGGAATGAGGTATCGAACACAGCCACATGTTTGGCATGGGGCAGCAGCGCCTTGGCGGCGTAGTAGCCCTTGAGGTTGTGGGGATTGTGCAGCGGCGCCAAGTCAACAGTTTCCTCGATATCATCCACCACCTCTTCGGTCATGATGGTGGAAGTTTGGAAACGTTCGCCGCCATGAACCACGCGGTGGCCGATGCCTTCGATGTCTTCGGGTCCGCGAAGTTCTTCGGGGAGGTAAGAAAGATAGGCGTCGACGATGGCTTGAACGGCATCCGCGGCCTTGTAGATGGGCTTGGAGATCTTGATGCGCTTTTTGCCGGGAGTCTTGCCGGGGGCCTGCACATTCACGACGGAATAAGGCGTGCCCATGCGATCCACCGTCACCTTGGCAAGCAGGCGGTCATTGTTGTGGGCAATGAGTTCAGGATCGGTATCAATGAGCTGGCTTTTGGCCGTAGAACTGCCGAAGTTCAGGACGAGTATTTTCATGAGACGGTTCAGGCGGCGACGACACGCCCGGAGCGCAGGGCTTTGTTGGCAAGGTGCGCGGCGGCAGCGGAACTGACGCCGCCTTCGACGGGCGCGGCGGGCTGCTTGCGGGAGCGGATGGATTCCACCCAGTTGGTAAGGTGGAGCAATTCGCCGTTGGGATTATCGTAGAAGTCGGCTCCGCGGGGGCCATCGCCGAGGATCCACTCCTCGTAGGGAAACTTTTTGGTACGGAGTTCCGGATAGAGTTCGTAGCGGCCGCGATCGAGATAGAGCGTACCGTCGGCGCCCATGAGTTCGATCATGGCGGCGTTGCGGGCGTTGCTGAAGGTGCCTTCGAAATAGACCTGGACTTCGGAATCGGGGTAGCGGAGCAGCGTCTGGACGGTGTCCGGCGTTTCCCAGATGCCCTTGGTGGAGAACCAATCGCCGATACTGGTGGCCGTGCCCGGATGATCGAGGCCGAGGATCCAGTGGACGATGTCGATCTGGTGGACCATGAGGTCGGTGAAGAGACCGCCGCCGAAATCCCAGAACCAGCGCCACTGGCGGAAGCGGTAGGGGTCGAAGGGCTGCCGGCGGGCATCTCCCAGCCAGGCTTTCCAATCGACGCCGGCGGGATCGATCTGGTAGGTCTGGGCCCCGCGCGGCGAATTACGGTTCCAAGTGATGTGGGCTTTGTGGACTTTGCCGATCTTGCCGGCGAGCACCAGTTCCTTACCTTTGATCATGTGCGGCATGCTGCGCTGCTGGGTGCCGACCTGCACGATGCGACGCGCGCGGTGAACGGCTTCGATAACGGGCACGCCCTGGGAAAGATCGTGCGTGAGAGGCTTCTCGACATAGACGTCTTTGCCGGCATTCACGGCGGCGATGGTGAGGGGGACGTGCTGGTGGTCGGGGGCTCCGATGAGCACGGCGTCGACATCCTGCCGTGAGAGAACGTCGCGATAGTCGGGGGTGGCGAAGGCGCCGGGTCCGGCGATCTGTTTGGCCTTGGCGAGGTTGTCCTTCCAGACGTCGCACACGGCGGCGATGCGCGTGTTGCGGATACGCTCGAAGTTGCGCATCAGCACCTGGGCGCGGCCTCCCGTTCCGATGCAACCGATGGAGATGGTGTCATTAGCGCCGAGGATCCGCTGGGCGGAGAGTGCGGAAACAAGCGCGGAAGTGGTGAACTGCCGGCGGTTCGAGGTCATTACACACCTGTCATTAACAGGATACGCTGTTGGCGGGAATGCTAGGCGGCGGCCTGGCGCGGGACTGCGGTGAGGATGGAGACTGAGAAAATGACGAGGCTCACCCAGAGGAGGTCAGTGATGAGAAGGTGGGTGAGCTGGGTCCACAGGGGGGTGAGCAGGAGGATGTTCATTGCTCCCAGCACGAATTGGATGAGCACGAAGAGGGCGGCGGCGTAGCCCCAGCGTTCAGCGGCGGCGCTTCTTACGCGGGCCAGAGAATGAGAGATGAGCCAGAGGAGATAGGCTCCCGCGAGCACGGCGAGCACGGGATGAACCACGCGAAGCTGCACCAGGATGGGAGCGCTGCGGGAAAACTCGTGTTGAACGCCGGCGGAAACGGAAGGGGCAGGGAAGAGGGTATCGCCGAGCGCCGCCACGCCGCCAGCCGCGCTGAGGGCGATGACCAGCACGATGCCGGCGAGGATGAGCCGTTTGAGAGGCCCCTGGTTCCACTGGCGTGGTTGCTCACGGGTGGACCACCAGGCGGTGAGGGTCAGGGAGCCGAGCAGGAGGAGGGTATTAATGAGGTGCAGGCCAAGCACGGCGGCGCGCCAAGGGGAACGGTTTCCGGCGACGAGTCCGAGGAGGACGAGCAGGGCGCCGACGAGCGTCTCATTGAGCATGAAGATAAGGGAAAAGAAGGCCGCGCGGCGCGCGGAGGCACGCTGGAGGAAGCAGCGCCGCGCCCAGAAATAGAGGGCGATGACACTGAGCAGAGCAATGCCGCTGGTGGCGCGGTGGGTGAACTCGATGGCCATGTGAGCCTGGGGGAAGACGGGGAGGACTTCACCGTTGCAGAGAGGCCAATGCTGGCCGCATCCGGCGCCGGAACCGGTGGCGCGAACGAGGGAGCCCCAGAGGATGACGAAGATGTTGTAGACGAGGGTGGACCAGGCGAAGAGAGAGAAGCGTTTGGAGAGAGAAGGAGCGGGTGTGGAGGGGGTAGCGATCACGGTGTAACTTTCATGCTAGCAGGGGGGCAGCACCCGCGTTACCATAGCGGACATGATGGTGGACGTGGAAGGTGTGCGTCTGCACCTGGCGCATCCGGATGAACTGCCGGTGCAGTGGGTGGGACAGGAAGAGGTGATGCGCCAACTGCTGGCCG
>JADLBD010000195.1 GCA_020847975.1 Bryobacterales bacterium
AGGATTGGGAAACCGATGTCGCCCGCTACGGCATCGACATCTGGATGACCACCATCGCCGTCGCCGAAGGCTTCCGCGTCTGCCAGAGCTTCCTCGGAGCCAAACTCCACGATGCCAAGGACCCCGGCGCCGACCTCAGCGCCATGCTCCAGCAAGTCGTCGGCAGCGTCTTCGCCCTCATGCAGGAATATTCCGGCGTCTGGAGCACCCGTTCCGGCAGCCGCGATGTCGACCTCTTCGGCTTCCGCTACGACGTCGGCCTCGACCCCGTCGAAGTCAACCTCGACCGCATGATCAATGCCTTCCGCAACGCCTGCGAGCAGTTACACGAAATCTGGGCCATCGCCCTCCAACCCGCCACCCTCTCCGAACTCCTCCAACTCGGCCGCGCCCTCTCCGCCGGTTCCCCCTTTCACCTCGAGGACTCCCTCTGGGTGCGTGTCATCTACGAATTCGCCTCCGCCATCCAACGCAAGCCCATCGAACGCATCCACCTCCTCAAATCCCTCACCCCCCTCTACCTCGCCCGCGTTGCTTCCTTCGTCGAGGAAACCCGCAACATGACCGCCTCCGAAGTCGAGCAGCGCATCGAAGAACTCTGCCTCTCCTTCGAGGAAGGCAAACCCTATCTCTCCGCCTTGTGGGCAGGCCAACCCCTTCCCCCGCTCTCCCTGCGCGAGCCGCAATCGGCGCCGCCGGGTTTGGAGGTTTCGAAATCATGATCCGTACATTGCAGGAAGTGTTCAATCGGGCTGTGGAGAACCTTTACTTCCAGGTCACCACCTATCTCCCGCCCCTCCTCGTCGCCCTCTTCATCCTCCTCTTCGCCTATGCCCTCGCCCGCTCCATCCGCTGGCTCCTCCTCCGCGCCTTCAAGGGCCTCGCCGCCGACCGCTTCCTCGAGGAAAGCGGCCTCTCGTCCCTCTTCGCCCGCGCCGGCCGCCTCCGCGCCGCCGCCCTCCTCGCCGCTTTCGTCTACTGGGCCATCTTCGTCATCGCCGCCCTCACCGCCCTCAATGTCTTCGACACCAAGCTCACCTCCCAAATCGTCGAAGGCACCGTCTTCCTCTTCCCCAAACTCCTCACTGCCGGAGCCATCCTCCTCGCCGGCGTCTGGCTCGGCCACTACTTCGGCCACAGCGTCCTCCTCTGGGCCTGCAACGAAGAACTCCCCCGCCCGCGCCTCCTCGCCTCCATCACCCGCACCACCATCGTCTTCGTCTCCGTAGTCGTCGCCGCCGATGCCCTCAACTTCGCTCGCAACGTCTTCCTCGCCGCCTTCATCATCCTCGCCGGAGCCGCAGCCCTCGCCGCCAGCCTCGCCTTCGGCCTCGGCGGCCGCCGCGCCTTCGAACATTACCTCGAACGCCGCTCCCACTCCCGCGCCGAAACCGAAAAATCCTTCTTCCAACACCTCTAAACGGGGATGCCGCAAAGTTGCCCCATCGCAGCGTGCTGATATCCAATGGTCGATAAGCGGCGAGAACAGGCCGGTGGAAGCCAGAACGCTTCATGACCGGCATGCGGACGGCGAGTGCCCCATGGCCTTCTGCCAATCCGCTACTGAACACCCTCCATCAGCATGAGATCGCTGCCGTTGCGATCGAGTTGCGAAAACAACAGGAAACTCTCGTCCCGCGAAGCCGAGAGCCCTATGGATAGGGGCTTGGAGAGCGTGGTGATCTTTCTTGTGACGCCTGTTGCAAAATCGTAAAAGTACAAGGACCTGCTCGGGGGATCTGTGCGGTCTCCCACTGCGCCGAAGGAAACAAACACACCGTAGTAGATCCCGGTCTTGGAAATGTCGAACGCGAGTAGGCTCGCGCCATCCGTTACGAGGTGTTTCTGGCTTTCGTCCGGAACGTTATCCCTCAGTGGCAGGACCCATAAGCGTCCGTCTTCGGCCGAGAAGTAGGAAAAGAACTTACCGTCGGGCGATTCGCGCCCCCCAATTCCTCCGTTACGAGTCACTCGTATCTCTTGCCCTCCGGAAAGAGGCTTCTTCCACACGTCAAACCTGCCGTCCCGCTCCGAAGAGAAGTAGATAAACTTTCCGTCTGCGGACCAGGTGGGCAGTTTGTTCTTCCCCGTGTTCGTCATCCTTGTAGGAGAGCCTCCGCCCGCCGGCACAATGCAGATATCAAAGCGGTCATTCAAGACGGTGTCGTAAGCAATCAGGCTCCCGTCGGGAGACCAACGCGGCGAACCGGCGAAGCCCTCATGATAATTGGTGAGCTGGGTCGGCCGTGACCCGTCACTGTCAGCGACCCAGATCTGCTCCGTGCCTGACCGCGTGGATGTGAAAGCGACATGACGGCCATCCGCGGATAACGCCATCGACCCGTCAAACCTGGAAGAGGAAATGAGCCGCGCCGGAGGCCCACCGGATACTCCCGGCCCATCGAGAGGAAGCCTCCAGATATTCGCATCGTAGGTCACCTCGGCGTACACGAGTCGTCCACCTCGCGACACGGCGGGTACAAAGGCGGAGTGCCCGGTATTTGGAATGGGCAACGGATCCTCACTACCGTCGGCGCGCACTCGCCATAACGCCCCCGTACCGGCACTCGTATGACGCTGGAAAACAATATATTTCTGATCGGGATTCCATGCCTGCGACCTTATCGTTGCACCTGCTTCGCGAGTAAGCGGTCGGGGCCGCCCTTTCGGTTTCAATCCGTCAAGATCGACGACATGTAGCCTCCCGGAACGGGTGAACGCCAGTTGACCTCCGTCAGGCGAGAACGCCGCTCCGCGATCTATCCCATCCTCGGCGGGCCGCTCCAGCAGTAACCGCGATTCCCCGGTTTCCAGGGAAATCAGGTACAATCCCGGAACCGGCGCTCCATCGTCCCGCACCGCGAGCCACTTGCTGTCACCGGTCCAGGCCAGGGTCGGTCCTGCGTACTGGCCGCTGAAAACCGTCTCCCGGACTCTCCGCTCCACGCCGCCAAGGGCCGGAACTACGTAGACGTCACCTTGGAAATGCGCTGCGGTTCTCCGAACGAAGGCGATCCAGCGTCCGTCCGGTGACCATGCCGGGGCATCATCCCGTGCCGGGTCCGATGTCAACCTCAGCGGTTCTCCTGTGCCCACTACCTTGACATAGATATCGGCGTTGTTTTCCTCGGGGCCATCCCATACGAAGGCCACTTGAGATCCGTCGGGCGAGAATGCAGGCATGCTCTCTGAGCCCGTGTAGGAAGTGAGTGGAACCGGTACTGTTCCTGTTTTCAACGCACTGGCACTCCGGTCCCATGTTCCGATCACAACTGAGGCACACAAGCTGAGGAACGCTGCAACCACCCAGAGCGTCACTGGTCTTCTGGAATGTACTGGGATGGAAACTGAAACCTCTGCGGCGGCTGCATCAGTCGGCAGCCCCGTGGGACCGTCTGGGGAAGGAGCAGTGTGCGGGTGTGCACTGGTGTGAGGCCCGACGAGTTCAACCGGGCCCACAAGTCGATAGCCTCGGCGGGCCATGGTCTCGATGAAGCGAGGCGTCCCCGCCGCGTCGTTGAGAGCCTGCCGGATTTTTGCAACCGCGGCATTCAGGCTGTGCTCGAAATCGACATGAGTGCCGTCCGGCCACAACTTCTGGCGAAGTTCGTCGCGTGTAACAATTTCGCCACGACGGTCGAGCAGCAGGGTAAGAATCTGGAATGGTTGTTCCTGCAACTTTACACGAAGGCCAAGTTTCTTGAGTACCCCGGATGTCCGGTCCAGTTCGAACCCGCCAAA
>JADLBD010000196.1 GCA_020847975.1 Bryobacterales bacterium
GAATCAAGTCGTCCTTCGTCGCCGTCGTGCTCTGCGCCTGCGCCTGCGCCCGCAATCGCGCCGACTCCACCAGATCTCCCGTACGCCCGAAGTCGTACACCATCTGGCTCAACGTCACCCCGGTCCCAAACCGGCTGTACAGCGCCGGATTGTTCAACGCCCCCGCCGCAATGCGGCTTCCGCCATCCGCGCCCACCCCCGTCACGGAACCAAAGAACGTCGGATAGTAAGCCGCTCTCAACTCCAGCGGCGTCTGCGCCGCCGCCTGCTCCAAAAATCGCGACGAAGACAACTGCGGGTTATTCTTCAAAGCGAATTGCTCCGCTTCCTCCAGAGTCAGCCGCATCGCCGCCTGTTGCGCCCACAACGGGCCCCCACACAGAATCAGAACCCAATAAACTCCGCGCACTCGCGCCTCCTCAAGAACTACCTCTTACCTTTAACGGCCTTAAACTGCGCAAAGAGCAATCGTCTCTCGCCAGCCCCAACACCTAAAACTCTGCGGCCTCTGCGTCGAAAATTCGTTACCGGCGCCGCTCGCACCCGAAAGAAGTTCTTTCCTGTACGGGTCAGTCCATGAAGGGCTGACCTCAAAGCTCCGCGAGACCCTTCTTCCTCGCCCCAGCACGAATCCCCATGCCCCTTATGCATACCGCCGCAAGTTCGCTTCCTCTATCCCCCAGCCCCTACTGGCGCCCCTGCTCTGCGTGAACCCTCCCCGTAACCCCATCGCTGGCCTAGTGCGCCTCCTGCCGTCCGTGGATCACCACGTATGCTGCGGGAACCAGAAAAACCGTGACGATCACCGACACCGTCAGACCCCCCACAATCGCCCGCGCCAGCGGCGCAAACGCCTCGCTGCCTTCCCCCAGCTTCAACGCCATCGGCAGCAGCCCGATGATCGTCGCCAATGACGTCATCAGCACCGGCCTCAGCCGGATCCGGCATGCCAGCGGCACCGCTTCCTTCATCGCCATCCCATCCGAGATCAGCCGGTGCGTGAACTCCACAATCAGAATGCTGTTCGACACCGCAATTCCCACCAGCATGATCAGCCCCATCAGCGACATCACGTTCAAAGTCGTGCCCGTCAGCGCCATCGTCAGCACCACCCCCGATATCGCCGGCGGCACAGCCAGCAGAATCAGCGCCGGATCCACAAAAGACTTGAACTGCGCCACCAGAATCAGGTACAGCAGCACCACCGACATCCCCAGCCCGATCGCGAAACTCTTGAACGACGTCCGCATCCCCTGCACCATCCCGCGCAGGTTCACCCTCACGCCTCCCGGCAGCTTCGTCTCCCGGATGATGTCATCCACCGCGTTCGCCACCCGGCTCAGATCCTCCCCCGCCGTGCGCACGTACACATCAATCACCTTCTGCAACTGGTAGTGATCCACCTCCGTCGGCCCCTGCGTCCGCTGAATTTCTGTCACCGCATCCAGCCTCACTCCGTTCGCCTGCCCCGGCGACCGCAGCGGTATCGCCCGGAAATCTTCCAGATTTCTCACCTGCGTCTCCGGATATTGCACCGTGAGCAGATAGTCCACCCCCGATCGCGGATCAATCCAGTATCCCGGCGCGATCATCTGGTTCGATCCCACCGCCGTGATGATGTTCTGCACAATCTCCTTCTGGTTCAATCCCACCTTGCCCGAGCGCGTGCGGTCGATGTTGATCCGCAGCGACGGATAGTCGATGTCCTGCGGCACGTACACATCGCTCACCCCATGCAAAGCCCGGATCTTCGTCTGCAATTCGAGCGCTACCTCGTAGTTTCGCTTCAGGTTCGAACCCGACACCTGCACATCGATCGGTGCCGCCAGTCCCATATTCAATACGGCATCCACCAGGCTCCCTGTCTGGAAGAACGTGCTCAACTCCGGCATCTCCGCCGCCAGCTTTCCACGCAAACGCGCCATGTATTCGAAACTCGACGTGCTCCTCTCCGGCTTCAGACTCACCTGCACGAAAGCCGAATGCATCCCCGAATTCGAAGAGTAGATCGCCGCCAGATCCGGCGTAATGCCGATGTTCGACACAATGACATCGACCTCTTCCTTCGGTATCACCTCCCGAACCAGCCGCTCCACTTTCTCTACTTCCCCCTCGGTAACCGCCAGCCTCGTCCCCGAAGGCGCCTTCAGGTTGATCACAAACATCCCCGCGTCCGTCTGCGGGAAAAATGCCATCCCGATGTAGGGAACCAGCACGAACACCGCTCCGCACAGCAGCAGCATCGCCAGCAGCGCCGTCTTCGGAACCTGCACCGTCCGCTTCGCCAGCGCATCATAACCCCTCAGAAAAGCCTCGAACCCCTTGTTGAACACCTGATTGAACAAATCGCCGAAACTCAGCTTCCCCTGGCCTTCCCCGTTCGTGTGATGCGCCTTCAGATACCTCGAACAGAACAACGGCACTACCGTGATCGCCACGAAATAGGAAATCAACAGCGAGATGATCACCGCCATCGCCAGCGCTCCGAACAGATACTTGCTCACCCCGTAAAGAAAACTCACCGGAAAGAACACCACCGCCGTCGTCAGCGTCGCCGCCAGCACCGGCAGCGCCACCTCCGTCCCGCCCTTCTCCGCCGCCACCGCCGGCGGTTCCCCCATCTCCAGGTGCCGGTAGATGTTCTCCAGCACCACCACCGAGTTGTCGATCAGCCGCGAAAACGCCAGCGCCAGTCCGCCCAGCACCATCGTGTTCACCGTGCTCTTGCTCATGAACAGCACGAAAAAGGTCGCCAGCGCCGACAGCGGAATCGAGAACAACACCGCCACCGTCGCCCGCATGCTCCCCAGAAAGATCAGGATCATCAGCGACGTCAATACCAGCCCGATCGCGCCCTCGTGCAGCAGCGTCTCGATCGCCGTCTTCACAAACCGCGATTGGTCGAACACCACCTGCGTCACCAGGCTCTGCGGCGTGTCGATCAGGTCCCCCACCACGCTCCGCACTCCCTCCACAATCGAAATTGTGTTCGTGTCCCCGCCCTGCTTCAATATCGGCAGGTACACCGAGCGCTGGTTGTCCACCCGTACGATACTCGTCTGAATCTGCTGCGCGTCTTTCGCTACCCCAAGGTCCGAAATTCGCACCGGAGCCCCGTTCACCACCTTCACCGGCAGATCATTGATGTCCGCCACCTTCTCCACCAGGCTGTTCGTATAGAGGTTGTAATCTCTCCCCCCAATCTGAATATCGCCCGCCGGAAGTATCAGGTTCGAGTCGTTCACCGCCCGCACTACGTCCATCGGGCTCATGTGATACGCCTCCAGCTTCAGTGGATCCGCGTAGATCATCACCTGCCGGTACCGCCCCCCGAACGGCTGCGGCACGCTCGCCCCCGGCACCACCGCCACCTGGTTTCTCACGTTGTATTGCGCCAGGTCCCGTAATCCCGTCTCCGTCAGCCCCTCCCCCTTGAACGTCACCAGACACACCGGCAGGCTCGATGCGTCGGACTTCAGCACCACTGGTGGAAGCGTCCCCGGCGGCAGCCGCCGCAGGTTCGCCATCGCCAAATTCGATATCGTTGTCACCGCCGAATCGGCGTCGCTCCCCGGCTGAAAAAATACCTTGATAATGCTCACCCCGGGCAGGGAACGCGATTCGATATGATCCACGTTGCTCGCCAGCGTGAAAAACCGTTCAAACCGGCCCGTGATGTCCGCCTCGATCTGCTCCGGCGGCATCCCGTTGTAAAACGTCGCCACCGCCACCACCGGAATGTTCATCGTCGGGAACATGTCCACCGGCATCTGCACCACGCTGCTCACACCCACCACCAGCGTCACCAGGCACAGCACGATAATGAAGTACGGAGTTTGAATTGCAAAGCGGGACACGGTTTACTTCCCTCCCGCCGCTTCGAGCGTGACTTCTTTCGGCGCCACCAACTGCCCGACCCGCAACTGATCCCGCCGCCCGATCACCACCATGTCCCCCTTCTCCAATCCGGCGATCACCTGCCGGTGGTGCGGGGTCTCGATCCCACCCTTGATCTCGCGCCGCTCCAGCCTGTTGTCCGGTTTCACCAACATCACCGACAGCTTCTCCCCTTCGTGGTCCACCGCCCCTACCGGTACCGCCAGCGCCTTCGGTATCTCCTTCAACGTGATCACCGCCTCCGCGAACATCCCCGGCACCAGCGTGCTCTTCGGGTTCTCCACGTCCACTTCCGTATCCATCGTTCGCGTCGCCACATTCACCCGCTCCGAAATTCGCGATACCCGCCCCGGAAATGTCCGCCCCAGCGACTGCACCCTTATCTCCACCGCCGCTCCCAGCCGCACCTGGCTCACCGCCGATTCCGGCACCGGCAGCACCAGCCGCAGCGTGCTGTTCTGTGATAACCGCACCAGCGGCATCGCCTGCGTGTGCGACGAAGTCCCCGCCTGGATCAATCCCCCGTTGTCCGCATACCGCTTCGACACCACCCCCGCGAAAGGAGCCACCACCTGTAAGTAGCTTTCGAGCGTCCGCGTCTTCGCCGCTTCCGCTTCGTTCACCTCCACTGCCTTCAACGCCGCTGACAATGCCGATTTCGCCCCGTCCACCTGCGACGCCGCTACCCGTGCCTTCCCTTGCGCGTCATCCACTTCCTGCTGCGCCACCATCCCCGGCTTGGTCTCGAACACCGCCGTCAGCCGTTCGCTCGTCAACTTCGCCAGTTGATACGCCGCCTCCGCCCGCTGCACTTCGTTCTTCGCCCGGTCCACATCCGCCTTGCTGCGCTCAATCGCCGCCAGAACCCGCACCAGGTCGTCGTGCATCTCCGGCACCTCCAGCGTCGCCAGCACCTGGCCCTGCTTCACCCAATCCCCAACGTCCACGTACATCTTCTTGATGTAGCCCGAAACTTTCGCCATCACCTCCACTTCCTGGTACGGCTTGAACTCCGCCGTCAACACCAGTTCTTGCGCCATCGGCTCCATCGTCGTCTTCGCCACCGCTACCGTCTGTTTGCCCGGAGTCGATGCCGCGGTCACCGTCCCGGGCTGTTTGGATTTCGAGCAACCGGCCGCAACTATGACAGCCGCTATGAGTACGCTACGTATCTTTGCCATACTGCTCACATTCCTCTTACTGCCGCTTTCAGCCGTTCCAGTGAAAAATTGGAGGAGCGGCAGAGATCAATAATCTTACGCTCTTTGGCAACAATCTCTTTCGCCGCAATCGGAAGGTCCTCCACAATCTCCATCGGTATCTTGAGCAAACCGTGGCAGTCCACCGCCACCACTTCCCCGCACGATACCTCCAGCCCGAACAAACTCACCGGTTCCCCATGATCCACCATGTGCGCATAGGCGTGCGACACCGTCGCCGCGCTCGCATACAGCGGAAACTCCATCTCCCGCACCGCCGGCAAATCCCTCACCGCCCCGTTCGTTACCGCCGCCGCGCACTCCATCGCCGCAAGTATCGCCGAGTGCACCTCCCCCATGAACGACCCCAATCCCGGTGTGCCGTCCAGGTCCTCGATCAGCACAATCCGCGGAGCCTCCACCGAATCAATCAGCTTCCACCAGTCCGTCCGCTCATAGTAGGACTGCCCCGTCATCGGTGGATTCGCCGTCTTCACCCGGCACGTCACCGCGCGCCCTAGCGCGGTCGGATAGTCGCCCGTGAAACACCGCAGTCCCGGCCGCGTGAAACCTTCGTTCTTCAACCGCAGCCCGAATCGCTCAATCGCGTTCGCAATCGCACAGGTGTCGAACTGCCGCAATTCCTCGAGGGCCTTGCTCATCATGCCGCAATGATTCTCCTTCATGCCGGCGCGGCCGGCCGCCCTTCGCCCTATCCCGATCTTAAACTTTCTAAACTATCATGCCCGCTTCCACCACCGGTGTATCTTTCGATCATCGCGCCTTGTCCTTTGGGTCATCCCCCTCATCCACCCCCGCCTCATCCCGTCCTGTGACTAAGATCACTGACCTTTTAGTATGGATAGGCCATCCTGGGTTCATGTCAAACCAAGAATTGGATTTGCGCGCTATCCCTCACGGCCAGCGGCATGGGCTTGTTTTTGCTGCTTTCGATGCGTTGAAGGTGGATGAATCGTTTGTCCTCGTCAATGACCACGATCCCAATCCGCTACGCATGCAGATGGATTTCATGCGCCACGGCCAACTTGGCTGGGAGTACCTCGAACGCGGCCCGGAAGCGTTTCGAGTAAAGATCAGCCGGGTCGCCGAGGCGCCTCGAAAGGGCTAGGGCCAATACTGTTCATTTAGCAAGCAGAGCAAGGTGGGATAGGCCTCCGGCCTGTCTTCTTCATGCTGACGTATTTCGTCTCGCCCCTCAAGTGAACAGTATTGGGGCTAGGGCAGGCGGCAAATTCCGTTTACCGAATACTGAAGCGAAGCAGTCCACATACCATCATCACCAGCCCCGGCCCATTGCTCAGCGCGGAACCTGTGTGAGGGGCGGATTTGGGTATCGGTCCGCTTATGTCATGGATCCGGCCCGAACTGCAAGCGGAGCACTCCACGTCGCAAGTGCTCCGCTTGCGCAGTTTCCACAGGCAGCGCATCAACTCGCCAGCAACTCCACCCCTTCCTCCATCGCCTCCTGGCAGCGCACACAATAGCGCGACCACGGCAGCGCGCGCAGCCGCTTCACCGCAATCGTCTCTTCGCACCGGCGGCACTGCCCGTATGTCCCTTCATCGATCTCCCGAAGCGCGTGCCTCACCCGCTCCAGCATCCCCGACGCCATATCCAGATCCCTTACTACCAGTTCCCGTTCCGCCATGTTCCACGCCTGGTCAATCGTATCCCCACGCGGGTCCGCATCGAGCGCCTCTCGCCTCACGCGCAGTTGCCGCTCCAACTCCATCTGCTTCCTCCGGAGCACCTTCTGGAATTCATTCCTCTGTTCCGCTCTCATCCTTTGGAAGTCTCCTTTCTTCAGTGAGATTCCATCGTACCCGCCACGGTCCCTCCCTTCCTATCCCTGGCTCGCTGGATCTTCCCCTCGAAATCCGGTGAGACGCTACCCAACCTCGATTCAGCCGAAAAATACACCCTTTCCTGTATAGCCCTCCGCCCGCTCCCTCCTCAGAATGTGGAAGTGGGGAGAGTTCCGTGTTCCGCAGCCTGACATCTTTGTATGGTTACGCGCTCACCGCCGCCGGAGCCGAAATCGGAACCGTCCACAACTTCTTCTTCGACGACCTCCGCTGGAACATCCGCTACCTCGTCGTCGAAACCGGAAGCTGGCTCCGGAGCCGCAAAGTCCTCATCGATCCCGTCGCCCTCGGCCGGCCCGATTTTGCCCACCGCTCCCTCCCGGTCTGCCTTACCCCGGATCAGGTCCGCAAAAGCCCCGATGTCGACACCGAAAAGCCCGTCTCCCGCCGCTTCCAGATTGCCCTCCACCAGCACTTCGGCTGGCCCCGCTATTGGATGCCTGAACCCGTCCTCGGCATGACCCCCGTCCCCGCCGGCCCCACCCCCGTCATCCCCATCAATGAGGAGGGCGACCCGCACCTCCGCAGCGCCCGCGAGATCACCGGCTACTCCGTTCGCGCCTCCGACGGCCCCGCCGGCGACGTCACTGACTTCGTCCTCGACGACCGCAAGTGGATCATCCGCCGCCTCGTCATCGCCCTCGACGACCGCCTCTCCCGCGGCCGCGAGGTCCTCCTTCGCCCCTCCGCCGTCGAGTCCATCTCCTGGAAATCTGAACTCATCGTCCTCGACCTCTCCCGCGATCGCCTCACCCGTTGTCTTCGTTATGACCCTGCCCTCCCCGTCAACCGCGTTCGCGAAATCCGCCGCTACGACTTCTATGGCCGCCCCGTCCAACAAACTCATTCCACACGGCCCCGTGTTCCCGAAACATCAAAGCGAAAGGAAGGTTAACCGCTCATGAACTCTACCCCCGTCCGCCGCCTGCTTCCTCTGCTGTGGCTCCTCCCCCCCTCCGCCTTCGCCCAGGAAGCCCAGGACATCCTCGCCAAAGTCGCCCAAAACTACCAAAACATGAAGAACTTCCACTTCGAAGGCGCCACCCTCTCCGAAACCAAAGCCAAAGGCGTCGATACCACCAACGAAACCCAGTTCGTCGTCGCCTACACCGAACCCGACAAATTCCGCGTCGAGCTTCGCTACCCCACCGCCGGAAACTGGATCCGCCTCTCCGATGGCAAGAATCTCTACGATTTCCGCACCACTTCCAAAGACCGCAAAAAGGAAGACTACGATCCTTCCGATCTCCGCATCCTCAAAGGCTCCCCCATCAGCGGCTACGAATTCATTGATCGCGTCAACACCGCCAAATTGGCCGGCTCGGAATCCGTCTCCGTGGACGGCAAGGATGTCGATTGCTTTGTCATCGAAGCCGATCGGACCGGACAGACCGTGCTTCCCGGCATGAAGGCACTTCCCACCCGCTACTGGGTGGACAAGGCGCGCCTCATTGTCCTCCGCCAGGTGGGTGGCTCAAAGTCCGAAGACTCCGCCTCCGTCAACTCCACCGAAAACACACGCACCATCACCATCACCGTCGCCCACGTGAACGAACCCGTACCCGAAACGCTCTTCGCCCTCAACCCCGGCAAGTGATACCATATCCCCCATAACGTCGTAACGGGAATGGTTCGTTGGGTGAAAACTCCGTATGCCGCCTTGGCGGCCATGGCGCTGCTTTGCGTCCTCGCCTACTGGCGTGCCCTCTCTCTCCCCTTCATCTCCGACGACTACCTCCAGATCCGCCTCGCCCGCGATTTCGGACCCCTCTCCGGCTGGAAAGCCCTTGCCGCCGACGCCCTCTACCGCTGCCGCGCCACCTCCCTCATCCTCACCTACTGGACCGAACGCGCCTTCGGCCTCAACCCCCTCGCCTTCAACTGCTCCAGCCTCCTCCTCCACATCCTCAATACATGGCTCGTCTTCGCCTTCGGAGCCTGGCGTCTCATCGGCTGGCGCGCCTCCGCCGCGGCCGCCTGCTTCTTCGCCGTCTACCACGGCCACCAGGAAGCCGTCATCTGGTACGCTGCCTTACCGGAGCTTCTTGTCTTTTTCTTCGCCGCCGCTTCCTTCCTCCTCTGGATCCTCTGGCTCCGCTCCGAAACCTCCCTTCGCCTCTATCTCGCCTCGCTCGCCGCCTTCCTCCTCGCCCTCCTCTCCAAGGAATCCGCCGTCGTCGTCCCCCCGCTCCTCGTGCTCGTCCTCCTCGTCGAGCGAAAATCCCTCCGCCGCTTCTACCGCCCGCTGCTCCCCTTTGCCGCCCTCTCCATCGTCTACTTCGCCCTCTCCTTCGCCGCTCGCCAGCATCACCTCCACTACAACGACGGCACCTTCTCCCTCCACGCCCCCTTCTACTGGATCGAGTTCCGCAGCATCGTCCGCCTCCTCTGGGTCTGGGGCTTCGTGAGCCTTGCCGCTCTCGCCGCCTGGCGCGCCTCCCAGTGGCTCCCTCTCCTCAAAATCGCCGCCGCCTGGATCCTCTGCACTCTCCTCCCTTACTGCTTCCTCACCTACATGCCCTTCGTCCCCAGCCGCCACACCTACCTCGCCAGCGCCGGATTGAGCTTCCTCGTCGCCGCTGCTTTCCTCACCTTCGCCGGCCGCTTCCGCGCCCGCCCCGCACTCGTCTGTTCCCTCGCCGCCCTCATCATCATTCCCCACTGCGCTTACCTCTGGACCAGAAAGCAGCGCCAGTTCCTCGAACGCGCCGCCCCCACGGAACTCCTCATCGATCATGCCCGCTTCACCCGCGGTCCCATCCGCCTCCGGTGCTTCCCCTACCACATCTCCATCGCCCAATCCGCGCTCGACACCCGCCTCGGTCCCGGCTATCAGGTCGAACTCGTCAAGCAACACGCTTCCCTCGACCTCTGCCTCTTGCGCCCTTGACGCGAATCCCTCCATACCGGCCTTTCTCCCGCCTCCTCCTGCCTTTTCGGGATGCCGCTCCGTACCCCTTTTCTCCAAACTGAGAGGCAAGGAGATCCTCATGGCCGACTTCTATCAAACGGGAATCATCACCGCTCTGCACCGCCTCAGCCCCGGCGGCCTCGAACGCCTCGAACGCGAATTGGAGCGCTTCTCCACCGTCCTCCCCATCGGGCTCGTGCTGCCGGCCTTGTACTCCGAATTCAAAACCCCCGCCATGCGCCAGATCGTCGGCCAGCTCTCCCAGGTCCGCTACCTCAACCAGATCGTCGTCAGCCTCGGCCGCGCCAACGAGGATCAGTTCCTCCACGCCCGTGAGTTCTTCGAAAACGTGCCCACCCCCGTCACCGTCCTCTGGAACGACAGCCCGCGCCTCCGCGAACTCTACACCCTCCTCGACTCGAGCGGACTCTCCGCCGGAGCCGACGGCAAGGGCCGTTCCTGCTGGATGGCTTACGGCTATCTCCTCGCCCGCGGCCAGTGCGAAGTCATCGCCCTTCACGATTGCGACATCGTCAACTACAACCGCGACCTCCTCGCCCGCCTCTGCTATCCTGTCGCCAACCCCAACCTCGGCATGGAATTCTGCAAGGGCTTCTACGCCCGCGTCAGCAACGTCATGCACGGCCGCGTCACCCGCCTCTTTGTCACGCCCCTCATCCGCGCCATGCAGAGCATCACTCCCAACGTGCCCTTCCTTCAGTACCTCGACAGCTTCCGCTATCCCCTCGCCGGCGAGTTCGCCATGCGCCTCAACCTCGCGCGCGTCAACCGCATCCCCGGCGATTGGGGACTCGAAGTCGGCGTCCTCGCCGAGGTCCATCGCAACTGCTCCCCCAGCCGTACCTGCCAGGTGGATCTCGCCGACAATTACGAACACAAGCATCAGGATCTCTCCCCGGACGACCCCTCCAAAGGTCTCCGCCGCATGAGCTGCGACGTCGCCAAATCCCTCTTCCGCACCCTCGCCGGCGAAGGCGTCGTCCTCGGCCCCGATCACTTCCGCACACTCCAGGTCCGCTACGTCCGCCTCGCTGAAGACACCATCAACCGCTACTACGCCGACGCCATGCTCAACGGGCTCGACTTTGACCGCCACGCCGAGGAACTCGCTGTCGCCACCTTCGCCGTCAGTCTCCGCCAGGCCGCCGAAGAGTTCACCGCCGATCCCCTCGGCCTCCCACTCATCCCCAATTGGAACCGCGTCATCGCCGCCTTCCCCGATTTCTTCTCCCGTCTCGAGCAGGCCGTCCACCTCGATAGCCTTCTCTCGCCGGCGGAGGCGGCTTGACCCCCTCATGCCGAGCGATCCCACCGGCCTTCTCCCCGCGGAAGCCTTGAGCGCCGTCACCTCCATCCGCGGAGCCGACATCGTCATCGGCATCCCCAGCTACAACAATGCCCGCACCATCGGCCATGTCGTCTACGCCGCCCACGCCGGTCTCTCCAAGTACTTCCCACAGTTCACAGGCGTCATCGTCAACTCCGATGGCGGATCCCGCGACGAGACCCGCGACATCGTCCTCTCTTCCCGCTTCCCCGATGCCCATGTCCTCATGGTCTCCACCCCCCTCAAGCCCGTCCACCGCCTCTCCTTCCCCTATCACGGCATCCCCGGCAAGGGCAGCGCCTTCCGCCTCATCTTTCAAATGGCCGAATCCCTCGGCGCGAAGGCCTGCGCCGTCGTCGATTCCGACCTCCGCTCCATCACCCCCGAATGGATCGAACTCCTCGTCCGCC
>JADLBD010000197.1 GCA_020847975.1 Bryobacterales bacterium
CGCCATTTTTCAATGCTTCGGCGGTGGTAAACCAGGCCAGCCGGCAGCCGGTTCCGGCGACCCCCGGCGCCTTGATGACGTTGTACACGCCGCGAATCGGACCGAAGGACGCGGTGGCGTTGTCCGCTGGCGACGACGGCAGGTATCCCACCTCCACGAACGGGGTCACCGTCCGGTTCGGAGATACGCCGGCGCAGATCGTAAAGCTGGAGGAGAATTCGGTGACGCTGCTCGTGCCGGAGGAAGTGGGGGCCAACTCGTCGGTGGTCGTGGCGACGCGTTCGCCGCGGGGCAATTATTCGCGGACCATCGCGGCGACTCCCGCCGCCCCGGGGATTTTCACGATGGATGGATCGGGTACGGGACCAGCGGCAACGGAAGGGCCGGCCGCGCGCGGGCAGGAGTTTCGCGTCAAAGTGACCGGGATTGGGAAAAATCAGCCCCTGAGCGCGGAGATTGGCGGCGCGCCCGCCACGGTGACGAATGTAGAAGCCGGCGATCTGCCAGGGAGCTACGTTCTGACCATTGCGGCGCCGGAGAACGCGCTAACAGGCGCGGCAGTGGATTTGGCGGTGCTGGCCGCCGGAGTCCGGAGCCAGTTTGGTGTCACCATCGAGGTACAGTAATCCTCATGGTACATGCTGAACAAACGGCCTCTGTCTTGCATTGCGCCTCCGAGCCTGCGGTCGCGGTGCGCCAAGGGGTCGCGCGCCGCATTCTCCGCACCGGAGAGTTGATGACCGTGGTCATCGACTTCCGCGGAGGTCCATGGCGGGAACCAGACCCGCATCATTCGCATCCGCATGAACAGATCACGTATGTTGCCTCAGGGGAGATCTTGTTCCTCGCGGAGGGGAGCGAACCGGAAAGGTTAGGGCCGGGGGATTTGTTCGCCATACCGCCGAACGTGCCGCACTCGATCCAACTGCTCTCGGAAAGCGCGCGGCTGGTGGATACGTTCCATCCGATCCGGGAAGATTTCCTGTAAGCTATTCTCTTTCATGAGTCCGTCTCAATCCCCGAGCGAAGAGGCGGCCCGTGCGGCATGGATCTTCCCGGCCCATTCGGCTACCATGCCGGCGCCAGGTTGGCGGCGTCGAGGAACTGCTGGTCTCCACCGGAAGTTGCGCGGCGGACGATCGTGCCGGCGGGAAGCTCCGAAGGTGCGGAAAGAGCTTGGACGCGGACTGCAATGGCGGAGGGCTTTGCGCGATTTGATTAAGCTTTCTTCTCGAGGTAGTGAATCTCGAACGGCTTGTTGGTAATGAAAAGCACCGTGACATCCCGTTCGGCCGTGGCGCCATGTTCCATCGCCATGCCTTCCGGGAACCAGACGAAAGAGCCGGGCTCGAAGCGGCCCGCGTTTGTGACCAGCGTACCTTCCAGCACATACATGCCATGGGCGCAGGGGTGGGTGTGGAGCGAGTTCAAAAACCCGGCAGGGTAGCGCACAAGGCGCACTTCCATGCCTGTGTCCGGGTCGGAGATGAGATTCTTCCGGTACAACGTTCGTCCGACGTGTTCGTTGAATCGTTCCTCCCAGGGGAGTGCGGACGCGTTGACGGCGATGAGTTCAGCGGGCATACGTCTGATTTTATCCCGATAAAGGCTTCAAACGCCGCGCCGGTTACCCCACAGGTCGACGTGAAGGCGAGGCGAGTAGCGGAAGCCGAGTGACTTGCAGGCTTCCACCACCCATTGCGCGCGTTCGCGGATCTGATCGGGCGTGATTCCTTCCGGCATCAGGAGAACCTTGGCGCGGTCGGCGTGGATCTCCCGGACGATGCGCTCGATCTCTTCCGTATCCTTCGGCCGGCGGACCACAAACTTGAGCTGGTAATCGTAGGTTTGAATGAGCTGCCGAAGAACGCCGGGCTGGAGCCGCAGCCGTTCATGCCGCGGCGCCCAGCGCCCGCCCTCCGCCTCCCAGGGAGTGGAATTGGCGAGTTTGGGAGAGATACTCATGAGATCGCACTCCACGTTCCTGAAGACGGTGCCGGCTGTTTCAATAGTGATATGCTGCTGCATCCGGAGGAGTTGCGCGGTAAGCAGTTCAATCTCGGGCTGAATCATGGGCTCGCCTCCGGTGATGACGGCGTAGCCTTTGGAATCGGCGCGAACGGCGTCGAGAATCCGCTCCAGCCGCCAATCGAGACCCTCGGGGTTCCAGGAGGTGTATGGCGTGTCGCACCACTGGCAGCGCAGATTGCAGCCGGAGGCGCGGATGAAGACGGACGGCACTCCGGCGAGGATGCCTTCGCCCTGGATGGAGTAGAAAATCTCGGCAATCTTCATAGACGCGGGGCGAACCGGTAGCCGAAGAAGAAGCTTGCCTCAATCATCCATTCCCGCTGCTCTTTCAGGTCCTTGGCTTTTGGCCCGGCGGGTACAAGCAGCACCTTGTGGCGCACGGCATCCACCTCGCGGACCAGGTTCACCACCTCTTCCATCTCGGCTCGGTCAGTGAGCGTGAATTTCAACTGATAGTCGTAGGCGCGAATCAGTTGCCGGATGGCATCCACGGAGTAGTCCGGCCACTGGGGTTCTTTTCCCTTTCCGGGAATGGCGGGGTTGCGGAGGCTGACGTTGATGCTCATCAGATCGCACGGCGCCGTGGCGGCGATGGCGCCCGAGGTCTCGATAGTGACGTGGTTATCGATGCGGCGCAGTCCGCCGGTGAGCGCGCCGAGTTCCGCATCTTCGAGCGGCTCTCCGCCGGTGATGACGGCATGCTCGTACCACTGCCGCCGCACCTTCGCAAGCAGCGGGCCGAGGAAGATATCCTCTTCGGATTCCGGCTTCCAGCGCTGTTGCGGCGGATGGCGCCAGGTCTGGCGCGGCGGGCCTCCGGCGAGGCAGAGGAAGGCGGCCGGGGTTCCGGCGAGCATTCCCTCGCCCTGGATGGAATAGAAGATCTCGGAGAGGATCATGGGGCTGGGTACTCCAATGGATCAATCAGATTGGCTTCGGCGAAACCTTTGCGGCGGAGCAGGCAGGAATCGCAGGCGCCACAGGGGCGCCCCCCCGCGCCGGGATCATAGCAACTGCTGGTGAGCGAGAAATCGAGGCCGAGTTCGGCCGCCAGCTTGACGATTTCGGCCTTCGACAGATGCAGCAGCGGGGTGTGTATCCTGGTGCGCAGTTTCCCCTCAACCCCCGCCTTGGTGGCGAGGTTCGCCATGCGCTCGAAAGCCTCGATGAATTCGGGACGGCAATCGGGGTAGCCGGAATAGTCAATGGCATTCACTCCGAGGAAGATATCGGCGGCCTCGAGCACTTCCGCCCAGGCCAGAGCCAGGGCGAGGAACACAGTGTTCCGGGCGGGAACATAGGTGACCGGAATTCCACGGGTCATTTCTTCAGCGGCGCGATGCCTGGGGACCGCGATTTCGCCGGTAAGGGCGGAGCCCCCGATCAGGCGCAGGTCGACATGGAGGATGCGGTGGCCGGTGGCCCCGAGGGAATGTGCGACCTTGGCCGCGGACTCGAGTTCGACACGATGGCGCTGCCCGTAATCGATCGAGAGCGCGTAACAGGCGAAGCCCTCACGCCGCGCGTAGGCGAGACAGGTGGAGGAATCAAGGCCTCCGCTCAACAGGCAGACGGCTTTCATTTTGCGGCCTTGGGCAGCCGGAAGGCGAGCAGAAATCCGAGCACCGGAAAGACGACGAAACTCCGCAGCACCTGATGCAGCGAATAATGATCGGCGAACATCCCGGCCAGGGGAATGAAGATCATGCCCGCCATGCCCCAGGCGAAGCCCATCATGAGCGCCGAGACGGTTCCCGACTGTCCCGGGGCGAGTTCCTGCGCCATCACGATGTTTACGGGATTGGTGGAGAGCAAAATGAGTCCTGCCAAGGCGAGTCCGGCGAGGGCCGGCGCGCCGCTTGCCTGGAAGAAAAGCAGCAGGAAGGGAACGCATCCGGCCATGCTGTAGAGGATGACGTTGCGCCCGCCAAAGCGGTCGGCGAGATGGCCGCCGGTGAGCCCGCCGATGGCGCCCATGGTCGAATAAAGGGTAAGGGCGAGACTGGCCGATTGGAAGCTGAAACCCCGTTCCTTGCTCAAATAGAGCGGGAGAAACTGCGTGAAGCTGATCTGCACGACGGAGCGCAGAAAGACGAGCATGTAGAGCAGGAGAAGCGGCCGCCATACGGCGCGCAGAGGTCCCCAATCGACGTGCCGCCGCTTGTGTTCGGGGACGTGGCTTTCCGGGATCACGAACAGCAGCGCGAGTGTGACGAGGACGCCCGGTATGGCCGCCCAATAGCTCTGGCTGAGGCCGAAGCGCTCGAGCAGGACGGAAAAGTAAGTGGGGCCGATCGCAAAGCCGAGCGAGCCGGCGCTGATGAAGAACGCCATCGCTTTCCCGCGCGATCCGGTGACTTCGGCCGCCGCGCGGACCGACGCCTGCGGATGGAAGGAGGCCACGGCCGAGGACCCGAGGAAAACCAGGAGCTGCAGCAGGGGATAGCTGGGGGCGAGGCCGAGCGCGGAAATGAACAGCCCGGCAATGGCCGGCGCGAGCACGGAGAACAGGCGG
The DNA here is from genome assembly GCA_020847975.1 of Bryobacterales bacterium. GTDB lineage: Bacteria > Acidobacteriota > Terriglobia > Bryobacterales > Bryobacteraceae > CADEFT01. The sequence goes on from JADLBD010000197.1 coordinate 4,547, forward strand.
CTGTGGAACCGGTCCGACAGGATCCCGTAGACCGGCTGCATGACCGACCCGGCGAACACCATGACGCCGCCAAGCACCCCAGCCTGGGTGAAATTGATGCCCAACTGGCGGGCGAGCAGGGGCTGGAAAACGCCGAGAGCGGAAGAATAGAGATCCACCGCAAAATGTCCCGCTGAATAGAAGGCGAGCGTAGACAGAGGAGAACGCACGCTCGAGCGGGCGGCAGCCGGCGGAGTGGGAACAGGGATGGTGCTGGGATTCGCGGACAGACTTTCATTATACTTGCCGCAACCAGCGGAGAACTCGCGGGTTGAAACGAAGTCAAGGGGTGACCATGCACAAAAGCGTCCTGGCTGCCGGGTGTGTCCTCTGCAGTGCGGTGATGGGGCAGACGTTGGGACCGGGGATTGGCCCGCGCGGTGTGAGGAACGCGATGACGCAGCAGCCGGCGCCCTCGTCCGTGGCGGCGGGAGGGCTGATCTGGATCAACGGGTCGAATCTCGGGCCTGTGGACGGGGCCAGGGCAGATGCGACTCCACTACCTCTGAAGTTGGGGGATGTCGAGGTGCTGATCAACGGCAACGCCGCTCCGGTGCTCTCGGCGGATCCCTCCCGGGTGGTGGCGCAGGTACCCTGGGAGACACCCAACGGCCTGGCGTCCGTCGTAATCCGCCGGAACGGGATGAGCAGCAAGGCCGCGCGGATCGGCGTCATCAACCTGTTGCCGGCAGTGAGAACCGCTGATGATAAGGGCTTCGGCGAACTGGTGGGAACCGTTTCGGGCAGTACGTTCACATTCCAGGCGGACGGGTTGGGCGCGCCGCAGCCGCGTGTGGCCACCGGAGACGTCGGACCCACCGATCCGCCCTCGAAGCCGCGGGCAACCGTGGATGTCCATGTGGGCGGCTTGAAGGTGGACGCCGATGTACGCGTCTCGGACAAGCGCCCGGGCGAGTTTGACATCACTGTCCAACTGCCGGATTCCGTGCTCCCGGGCGATCTGGTGACGGTGTCGGCCAACAACCGGGTTGCGAACCTGGCCGCCTGGCGCGCTGCCGGCCAGCCCGAGGTTACGTTCCTGCCGCTTCCCGGCGGAACGCCCGCGCTTCGGGCCATGACGGCATCGGACTTGCGCGGCGGCTTCTTCCTGGCAAGCGGAGCGGCGGGGGATGACGGCTGCTGGCCGAGCATCCTGGTCGATTTGCGGGTGAAGAAGATCGGCAAGATCGCCGGTTGCCTGACGGCGGCCAACCGCAATGCCGGAACACCGGCCGTGGCGGCGCAGAACGGGGGGCCGCTCGCCGCGTTCGCGGGTCCACCGCAAGGCGATGGGACTCCGGGGCAGGGAATCAGCAGTAGGGTGGCGATCTTCCAGCCTTCCAAAGACGGGCCGATGAATGTGGATCTGCCTTCGCCTGCAATCGCCCTGCTCGGGACCGCCGCGGACAGTTTCGGAGCCATTCTGGCGGGTACGCCCCCGCAGTTGGCCTCCATCGATGTGGCCACAGGCGATGTGCAGGTGGGATCTGGAGGATTTGGAGGCGCCGGGGCCGGTGGAGGGGGTGGCGCGGCGCTGAATCTCCTGAATCTGAGCGTGGATCTCGGGGATGGATTGAACAAGATTCTGAGCGCTCCGGCGCCTTTCGGACAGGGCCAGATTGCCATTGTCGTGGGTGATGATGAAGCGGATCCGAAACGCGCCAGGCTGGCATTGCTCGATGCGCAGCGGGAAGTGACCGGATCGCGTGACTTTGCCGATGGCTGGGTTCCTTTGGTGCTGCCCCAGGCTCAGGCAGCAGGGGGCGGCGGAGCGCCGGGTGGAGGCGGATTCCCGGGCGGAGGAATTCCCGGCGGTCTGCCTGGGGGCGCCGTCGGCGGCGCAATTCCGGTACGGTTCCGGCTTCCCATTTACTATGACGCCGATACGCGCACGCTTTATGTGGCCTCCCGGAAAGCGGATGATTCGGCGCACGGGCTCACGGCGTTCGGCGCGGATTCGGTGAGCGTGATCCAGGCCCCGGCGAAGACCTTCATCGCCTCCTGCACGGCGAATCCCCAGGTTCTGACGGTGCAGACTTCGCGGCGGATCGCCTTGCTCGGCGGCGGTTCCGCCAGCCGCGCGTTCCAGGCTGTTTGCCCGGCGCTTTCGTTTCTCGTACTCGACCTCGATTCGCGGCAGTTCACCGCGGTGGAGCTTCCAGGCAGCGGGCAGATCAATGCATCGGCGCGTGTGGACGACATGAATGATTTTCTGCTGGCCGCCAATACCGCCGGCGATACCGTGTTTGCGCTCGACGGGGCGTCGATGACCAGTTACCGGTTCGACCTCCCGCAGGGAGTGGTTTCCTTTGCCAATCTGGTGACTGTGCCGGAGATGGAACTGGCGGTAGCGACGGGGCGTTCGCGTCTGAACGGGGACGGCGGATTTCTGATCTTTGATCTGGCAAACGTCGAGACGCGGCAATTGCTTCTGCCGGACGGCATTGCGAGCGTCCAGATGCTGGGGGTTTTTCCCGCCACGCGGAAGCTGATCGCGCGGGGGATCCAGGCTGGGAATGCAGGCTCCCAATACCTGATCTACGACCTGGCCACCGGGGATGTGCTGATGCCGGACAATCCTCCGGGCGTGGTATTCGTGGGCAATGCTCCCGCGGCGCCCGGCGCGGGAGGAGGTGGAGGAGCGCCACCGGCCCCTGCCATCCAGCGCGCGAATCCCAAGGCAAATACGATTGAAGCGGTCACCTATGATGCGGATCGCAAGCAAAACGGCGTCTTGCTGATCCGGGTACCCTAGCGCCGACTCAGTAAATGGGCGGCTCGCCGGGAGGGCGGGTTTTCCACCGGCGGTGGATCCACAGCCACTGGTCGGGATACTGGCGGATGACGGACTCCAACTGGTTGTGGAGGCGCTGCGTATCGGTGCGCGGATCCCCTGTCATCTCGATGGGCGGGTAGAAGCGCAGGATGTAGCGCTGCTCGTCCTCGGACCAGAGCGCATAGCCGGGGATAACCGTCGTTTCGGCGCGGGCGGCGATGCGGGAGAAACCGGTGTGGGCACAGGCGTAACGCCCGAAGAATTCGACGAAGACTCCCTCCTGCAGGCTGGCATTCTGGTCAGCCAGTATCCCCACTGCTTCATTGGCGGCGAGAGCTTTGAGAATGGGGCGGGCGTCTTTCTTCACGACGAGGGAGTTGCCGGAGGCGGTCCGGTAGCGTGCGGCGAGCGCCTCGAGCAGAGGGTTGTCGAGCGGGCGGACGATCACATGCATGGGGAGGGCGATGATGGCATGGGCGAAAGCGCTCAGTTCCCAGTTGCCGAGGTGCGCCGTATAGAAGAGTACGCCCTTCCCCCTTGTGCGGGCGGCGGTGAAGTGCTCGAAGCCCTCATTGCGCACCCATTCACCGATGTTGCTGATGTTGAGAGTAGGAAATCTTGAAAAGACCACCAGGAGGCGGGCAATCGAGCGAAACACGCCGTCAATGATGTCGTGACGTGCCTTCGGGCTGAGGCCGGGATAGGCGAATTCGAGGTTGCGCAGCGCGGTGTGCCGCAGGCGGGGAACGGCGAGGTCGAGCAATCCGGTGGCCGCCCGGGCGACGACGAAGGCGGCGCGTTTGGGAGTGTGGGCGAGGAGAGCAAGCAGAAATCGGGCGGCGGTGTATTCCAGGTAGTTGCGCGGGAGCGAACGGGTCAAGCTTTCATTGTAGAGTGGCGGAAGAGAACACGGACCGGGCCACCCCAACCATGAGCGAGCCCGATGCATTCGACCTCGATTTCCGGGTGGAGGTATCGGAGCACCGTTTCATTCGACGGGTGGAAGCGGGTGGCTGGGGCGGCGAGCAACAGACGCGGCGGAGCGGGGTTCAGAGCGATGTCCGGGAAGTAGCCGCGTTTCGGGAAATCACCTTGGGCAAGGTGCCGCCTGACGCGGATCCAGTAATCGAGCGCCTGTAGAGGAAGGTGAATAGACTCGCTCGCTTTCAATTCGATGACCGCAAGGCGTCCGCCGTAATCGACGGCGAGAAGATCGAGGATGCCGCGATCGGCGGCGGCAGTGGCGGATACCTGGCCGTAGACGGGAGACGGGCGAAGGCAGGCATCGAGCAAAGGAATCTGGCGCCGGAGTTGTTCCTCGAGCAGAGCCTCGGGGCCGGGAATGGCTTCTCTGGGCGGAATCTGCCGTTCGAGGTGAGTATGAAGGTTGCCGCAGTCCTGAAGGTCGACTGGGCGCGGCGGCGCCTCTTCGTCATAGGCGAAGACTGCGTATTCGGCGGCGGCAGGGTTCAAGTGGCGGACGCGGAGGACGGTGGTTTGTTCTGTCCCGGAGGGGAGATAGACGGCGAGGCCGCGCACGGAGAGTTTGCGCTCCCGGCGTCGCAGGTAGTCAAGCCAGATGAGGCCGAAGGCCAGCACGGCGTCAATATCGGAGGTAGGCGGTGCGGCGATGGCAGCCCAGGCCATGGTTCCTTTCGTGAGCAGGGCGCGCGGAAATGACGGGCTGAGGCTTTCCTCGAGATTCGCCTCGGTGGAAAGCTCGCGGATGGTCCAGCCGGGAAACGTATGCCGCAGCATCTGGCGCAACTGTTCGCCGAACACGAGCCGGCGGCCCTTGCGGCGCAGCCCTTCACTGCTCGGCCGGGCGGCATCGAGCAGGAAGAGGGAGCCAGGCTTACCGCCAAGACGCAAAGTGGTTAACTCGAGGCGCCCGGGGGACTGCTGTCTTACCCCGGTGACCCGGCGCGCCAGCAACCGCTCTTTATCCCATGCCTCAAACAGGACCCAGCGGGGACCCGCTGTGAGTTGATAGGAGTCTGAATCGAGGGTAATGGGAGGGTCTCCCGGTTCGATGAGCTGGGGTTGGCGGCTGGACCGAAGGAAGCCTTCGATGGACTGAGCGGCCAGTTGCACTGGGCTCAGAGGCGCCTGGACCGCGGCGGCCATACCTTATAATCGGCAGCAGTGGAAGAAACATTAAAGGACAACCTGAACCGCGTGGAGGAGCGCCTTGCCAGGATCCTGGCGCGTTGCGGCCGCCGCCGCGAGGAAGTGCTGCTGCTTGCTGTCACCAAAGTGTTTCCCTATCAGGCCATCGAGGCCGCCCACGCATTGGGCCTGCGGGAGTTCGCGGAAAATTACGTGCAGGAATTCGAGGGCAAACACCCCTACGTGAAGGACCTCCCCGGAGTCCGGTTTCACCTCATCGGGCATTTGCAGTCGAACAAGAGCCGGCGTGCCAGCGAGTTGTTCGACGTCATCGAAACAGTGGACTCATCGAAGCTCGCCCGGCGTCTGAACGAAACAGAACGGCGTCTCGAGGTGATGCTCGAAGTAAAGCTCTCCCCGGAAGGCAGCAAGTCGGGAGCCGCTCCCGAGGATCTGCCCCAACTGATCGAGACGGTGCGCGGGTGCGGCAATGTGCGCCTTACGGGGTTGATGACGATGCCTCCCTGGTCGGAGAATCCGGAAGAATCGCGGCCTTACTTCCGGCGGCTGAAGGAACTGGCCGTCAGGCACGGATTGCCCGGGCTTTCCATGGGGATGTCGCACGACTTCGAAGTGGCGGTGGAGGAAGGATCCACCTGCATCCGCATCGGCACGGCCCTGTTCGGGCGGAGGCGCAAGCCGGAGGCCGCGTGAAGCTCGGCTATCACGCCCCGCTGCCGCCCGCGCCCACCGGCGTCGCCGAATACGCACAGGCGCTGCTCGCGGCCCTGTCGCCTTATTTCGACGTCGAGGTGAATGCAGGCCAGGCTGACCTGCACCTCTACCAGGCTGGAAACAATGCGTTGCACCGGACCATCATCGAACGCTCGGTCCGCGAACCGGGCGCTGTCCTGCTGCATGACGCCAACCTGCACCACTTCTACCTCAGCGCGCTTTCGCATGAGGCCTACGTTCTGGAATTCTGCGCCCAATACGGGGAGTGGCTCCGCGGCTTCGCGGAACGCCTTTGGGAAATGAGAGGGCGATCGGCGGCCGATGAGCGGTATTTTCAATACCCCATGCTGCGCACGGTGGTGGAGCGGGCGCGTCTGGTGCTGGTGCACAACCGCGCCGCGGCGGAGATTGCGCGGCGGCACGGAGCGCGAAAAATAGAGGAAATCCCGCACCTTCACGCCGCGCCCGCGCTGGGGCCGGAAAGTGAAGTAATGGAACTGCGCGCCCGCCTCGGCCTCACCGGAGCCCACTACCTGTTCGCGGTATTCGGCCATTTGCGCGAAACCAAGCGTGTCACCGCGGTTCTGCGCTCGTTTCGCCGCGCCAGGACACGCCAGGGCAATATCGCCCTGCTGGTAGCCGGCAGGTTCGCCTCCGCTGGCCTCGAGCGGACCTGCGCGCCGCTCCTTGCCGCTGAAGGGGTGCTCCGCGTGGGATACCTGGCCGAGCGGGAATTCTGGATCCATGCGCGCGCGGCCGATTGCTGTCTGAATCTCCGCTATCCAAGCTGCGGGGAAACCAGCGGCATCGCCATCCGTCTGATGAGCCTGGGCAAGCCGGTGGTGGCTTCCTCCGGCGGGGAGTACTCCGCCTATCCCGAAGGCAGTTATCTTCCCATCGACTCCGGGCCCTCCGAGGAGGCGCAGTTGGAGGAATGGATGGTCACGCTGGCGCGCGAACCCGCTCTCGGCCGGGACATCGGCGCAAGCGCCAAACGGCACATCGAGCGCGAGCATGCCGCGGCGGAAGTAGGCCGCAAGTTGGCAGCCATGCTTCATCAGCTACAATAACGCGCATGTTGCAGATCTTCGGATTGATCTTCGCCCTCTGCCTGTGGGGCCAGCACCCTTCCGCGCCCGACTGGCGTGCGGTGGACGAAGAGGGCATGCGGCACTACCAGGCTCTGTTGCGCATCAACACGAGCGATCCCCCTGGGGTCGAACTGCCCGCTGTCGAATACCTCGAGCGGGTGCTCGCAGCCGAAGGCATTCCAACCCGGATCTTTGCCCTGGACCCGAAGCGCCCGAACCTGGTGGCGCGCCTCAAGGGCACCGGCAGGAAGCGGCCATTGCTCATCATGGGGCACACGGACGTAGTGAACGTGGACCTCGCGAAGTGGACTTTCCCGCCCTTCGGCGCGGTGCGCAACGGGGGATACGTCTACGGCCGCGGGACGCTCGACGACAAGGACAATCTGACGGCTTGCCTGATGGTGATGCTGACGCTCAAACGCATGAAGACGCCGCTCGACCGCGACGTGATCTTCCTCGCCGAGTCCGGCGAGGAGGGCAGCGTGAAGTACGGCATCCTCCACATGGTGCGCGAGCACTGGGAGGAGATTGCCTCGGAGTACTGCTTCGCCGAAGGCGGCGGGGCTGTGCGGGCGAACGGCAAACTGCGCTATGTCTCGATCTCGACGGCGGAAAAGATCCCGTATGCCGTGAAACTGGTGGCGCACGGCCCGGCGGGCCACGGGTCCCGCCCGCTGCGCGCCAATGCGCTGGTGCATCTCTCGCAAGCGGTAACGAAGATTGCCGCCTGGCAGCCTCCCATGCGCTTGAACGACACCACGCGTTCCTACTTCGAGCGCCTGGCCACCATCAGTTCGCCCGAAGAGGCCGCCCGCTACAACAACATCGTCCATCCGCAAAAGACGGATGCCATCCAGGAGTATTTCGCCGGGAGCGAGCCGGGACACAATTCGATGCTGCGTACTTCGATCTCACCGAACATCATTCAGGGCGGCTACCGGGTGAATGTGATTCCCTCACAGGCCGAAGCGACGCTCGACATTCGCGCCCTGCCGGACGAGGACATGCCGCGATTTCTCGACCAACTGCGCAAGGTGATCTCGGACCCGGCGGTCGAGGTCGTGCGCGAAGCGCGCGATACGCGTCCCGGCGCGCCGCCTTCGCGCCTCTCGAGCGAAGCATTCCGGGCGATCGAGGCAGCCGTGAAGCAGGACTATCCCGGAGCCATTACCCTGCCGGTGATGCAGACGGGAGCCACCGACATGGCCTACCTGCGGGCAAAGGGAGTGCAGTGCTACGGGGTAGGGCCCGCTACCGATTCCGAGGATGGCCCGAAAGGCTATGGCGCGCACAGCGATCAGGAGCGCATCCTCGAAACGGAGTTCTACCGCTTCCTCCGTTTCCACTGGGACATCGTGACAGCCCTGGCGGCGGCGAAGCCCTAACGTGCGACGGGTGCGGAATCGGAGGAAATTGCCGGCGCCGGTCCTGGCGCTGGTCCTGTCGCTGGCCTTTCAAATGAATTGCCTGCCCGCGCAGACCGGACGGCCGAAAATCGGTCTGGTGCTCGAAGGCGGCGGCGCTTACGGACTGGCGCACATCGGCGTTCTCGAGTGGCTGGAACAGCATCATGTTCCCGTCGACAGGATTGCCGGAACAAGCATGGGAGGCATGGTGGGAGGCCTCTACGCAAGCGGCATGACCACCGCGGAACTGCGGGAGATGGTGAGCCACATCGACTGGAACCGCGTGCTGACCGGAGAGGTCCCGTTCCGCGCCCTGTCCTTTCGCCGCAAACAGGACAGGCTGGCCTATCCGAATCGTCTGGAGTTGGGCCTTCGCGGCGGAATCCATTTTCCGGGGGGACTCAACTCCGGGCAGGAGATCGACACGCTGCTGAGCCGCTACACGCTCGGTTACGCGGATCTGGCAAGTTTCGACGACCTGCCGGTCCCGTTTCGCTGCGTGGCCACCGAACTGATCTCGGGCACGCAGAAGGTCTTTGACCGCGGCTCGCTTGCCGATGCCCTGCGGGCGACAATGTCGCTGCCGGCCGTATTCGTTCCCCAGACCCGCGACGGCAAAGTCTACGTGGATGGCGGGGTGGTGAACAATCTTCCCGTGGACGTGGCAAAGCAAATGGGCGCGGACATTACCATCGCCGTCCATCTGAGCAGCGGCCCGGTGGACGCCAGGGAACTCAGGAGCCTGCTCGGCGTGCTCGGACGCACCGTTTCGGTGGTGGTGAGCCAGACCGAGATGCGCACCATGCAACTGGCCGACATCGTCGTGGTGGCGGATCTCAAGGGCTTCTCGAACACGGACTATGACAAATGGGAGGCCATCGAGCGCAAGGGCCTTGAGGCGGCGGCAAACAAAGCGGGCATTCTCTCGCGCTTTGCCATTCCCGCGGAAGAGTATCAGCGCTTGACCGCCGGCCGGCAGGCCCGCCGCAAGCGGCCTCCGGAGCGTGTGGAAGCGGTCGAGGTAACAGGCACTTCGACGCCGCTCCGCCGGGCCATTGAAGCGGCAATGGTCCCCGCCACTCAGGGTCCGCTCGATACCAGGGTCATCGAGGGCGGGCTTTCGAACATTCTCGGTCTTGGCCGGTTTGAAAGCCTTTCCTATCGCGTCGTGCCACGCGGCGGCAAGCCGGCGCTCGAAGTGACGGCGCGGGAGAAGGCGTATGGACCGCCGTTTTTTCAGCCCGCCGTGGGCATCGACGGCAGCGACCAGTCGAATGTGGGTTTTCTGTTCACCGGCCGCATTACGGCGCTCGATCTGGGCGGCTTCCGTTCCGAATGGCGGACGGATTTCAGTTTCGGTTTTCGTTATGGCCTAGCCACGGAATATTTCCACCCGCTGACGGAAACCAGCCGGTTCTTTGTGGCGCCCGGGGCATTCGCGCAAAACGAGCGCTTCGAGGTCTACGATAAAGGCGGCCGGATCGCCGATTACCGCGTGGGATCTTCCGGCGCCGGGCTTGACTTCGGCATCAGCCTCAGCCGCTTTGCCGAACTTCGTGCCGGCTACCAGTTCTCTCGCCTCGATCCCGTGCTACGGATTGGCGCGCCGTTGTTCCCCGAGGGCGGACAGAGGAACGACTCTGCCTCGCTGCGGTTCGTTTATGAAGGGCAGGATGACGCCATTATTCCCCGGCGTGGCCTGCGGGCGGCGGCTGCGCTGCGGCACTATCCACGCGGGAATTTGAACCAGATGGAACTGCGGCTTTCCGCCGCTACCGCGGTATCGGAGACGGGTTCGGTGCTCTACGGCCTGGCGGGCGGCACTTCATTCGGATCGCGTAATATCGGCTTGCGCAGCTTTTCCCTCGGCGGACCGGCGCACCTCGGAGCCTATGGGACCAACGAACTGCTGGGGCACCAGTATCTGCTCGCCACGGCCGGCTATGAGCGCTCCCTGTGGTCGCTGCCGCCGCTTGCCGGCGGCAGGCTGTACGCGATCGGCCTCGCTCAGGCGGCGCGCATGGACGGGGCGCTCCTGGTGCCAGGCATCCCGCTCAGTGTCACCGGGATGCTCGCGGCGAAGACGGCGATCGGACCGGTGTTCGTGGGCGCAAGTTTCGGCGACAAGGGGCACCGGAAGTGGTTTTTCGGACTGGGGAGGATCTTCTAGCCTCGTTAGCTGTGCCCGAGGATCCGGTGCGGCTGATAAGGCTCGGCCAGCGCCTTCAGTTCGGCCTCATCGAGTTTCAAGGGCAGAGCGGCGATGGCCTCCTCGAGTTGATACATCTTCGTCGCTCCAATAATCGGTGACGTGATGCCCGGCTGCGCCAGAATCCAGGCGAGCGCGATCTGCGCATTCGACACGCCGCGTTTCCCGGCGATCTCTCCCACTCGTTCCACAACGGTGAAGTCCGAAGGCTGATAGTAGAGGCGGTGGGCAAAATCGTCAGTCTTGGCGCGGGAGGTCTCGCCGAAATCTTTCGCCGTACGGTTGCCGGTGAGGAAGCCGCGGGCGAGCGGGCTCCACGGAATGATGCCGATCCCCTCGGCGCGGCACAGCGGATTCATCTCGCGCTCCTCTTCCCGGTAGACGAGGTTGTAGTGATTCTGCATGCTGACAAAGCGCGCCAGCCCCAGTTTCTCCGAAGTGTGAAGCATCTTCGCGAATTGCCAGGCGTACATGGAAGAGGCTCCGATATGGAGAGCCTTCCCTGAGCGGACGACGTGCGTCAGCGCTTCCAGAGTCTCCTCGATGGGCGTGGTGTGGTCGAAGCGGTGGATCTGGTAGAGGTCGACATAGTCCGTCTTCAATCGCCGGAGGGAATCGTCGATCGAGTGCAGGATGTGCTTCCGCGAGAGGCCGCGCTGGTTCGGGTCCGGCCCCATCTCCTGGTAGACCTTGGTGGCGATGACCACGGTGTCGCGCTTCACCCCGAGAGTCTTCATGGCGTTCCCAAGAATCTCTTCGCTGCGGCCGCGCGAGTAGATGTCGGCGGTGTCATAAAAATTGATGCCTGCCTCGAGAGCTTTGCGATAGAAGGGCATGCTCTCTTCCTCTTCGAGCACCCACTCGCGCCAGGCCTTCGAGCCGTAGCTCATGCATCCGAGGCAGAGGCGCGAGACTTTCAAACCGGTGGAACCAAGGTTGACGTATTGCATAGGCTGATGCCAAGGTATCACGCGAGGATGGGAGATGGGCGCAGGACCGTATAATCAGGCTATGGATGCCGCCGAGCTTTACGACCACGATTTCTATGAGTGGGCCGTGCGGAATGCCGAACTGCTGCGCTCCGGGCGTGTTCATGAGGCGGACCTCAGCCACATCGCCATCTGGAGGATGTCCTGGCCGAGGCGTACCTGCCCTAAAGCGCCGTGTTCCCCCTATGGCGTAAAGAAAGCCCGGATCAGGAACACCGCCATCTGTCCCCGGGTGTTCAAGTCGTTGACGCAGTAAGTGGCGGCCGTGCAGCCGCTGGTGATGCCGAGTTCCTTCATCTTCTGCACGTACGGATAGAAGACGTTCGAGCCATCCACATCCGTGAACATCTGCTGGGGCTGGAACGGGAATGTATCGTTGAACGTGATGCCGAGCCGGGCGCGGATGAGGAACGCCGCCATCTGTCCGCGGGTGACGGTGTCGTTCGGGCAGAATTGTGTGGCGCTGCATCCGTTGGTCACGCCCAACTCGCGAAGTTTCTGGATGTAGGAAAAGTAGGGATGGGTGGCGGGGACATCCGTGAAGTAAGGCTGGTTGGAGAACGTGAATCCTTCTCCAACGACGGCGCGGACGAGGAAAGCCGCCATTTCCGATCGCGTCATCGCAGCCTCGGGGCAGTAGATGCCGCTTCCGCATCCGGGAGTGATGTTGTTCAGCTTGAGCAGCGAAATCGAATCAAAGAAGAGGTAGTCCAGGGGGACATCGCTGAAAGGCGGAATTGGTCCCAGTTGCTTTTGGATCAACGGCCATAGTTGGCCGCCGATGCTGATGTAACCGGTACGAGGCTGGCCGCTCCGGTTCGTGTCCACGGAAAAGGTGAGCGTTCCGCTTCCCGTGCCGGCGGTGGCGCTGTTGATCTTGACCCAGGATGGCGTGGCGGAGGCGCTCCAATCGCAACCCGGTTGCGCCGTAATGGTGAGCTGATAAGAACTGCCGGAAGCATCGAGCGTCTGGTTAGGACCCGTAAGACTGAACGTGCATCCCTTGGCGGCCTGGCCAATCGTGTACGGCACGCCGGCGAGATAGATGGTAGCGGCGCGGGTTTCATTCTCCGGGTTCGGATTGACGCGAATGCGCACGGAGTCCCCGCCCGTACCGGTGGTTCCGGAAAGGATGTTGATCCAGGTGACCGTCGAATTGGATTGCCAGAGACAGCCGGGCGGAGAGGTGACGTCCACCTCGCGGATATCGCCCGTCGCGGCCACGGTAGTATAGGTCTCCATCAAAGAGTTCGAGCACGCCATAGCGGGCCCGAACAGCGCTGTGATGTTCTTTGGCCCGTTCACGGAAACGCTGACCGTAGGCGCGCTTCCGCTGGCATCTCCTCCCCAGGAAACCAGTTGCAGCCCGGCGGCGGGAGCGGCGGTCAGTTGCACGTCGGTCCCGGCGTTGTAGAAGCCGTCGGCGGAGGCAGGGTTGGCGTTAATGGATCCGGGTCCGCCCGAAACGCTGGTGGCGAGTTTGTACTGCGTGAGCATGGCGGCGGTAAGGGTGGTCAAGCCCGGTGAAACCACCACGGTGTGGGAGGCCGCTCCGCCGTCGCTCCAGGAAGAAAAGGTGTAGCGTGTGCTTCCCGCGCCCTGGACCAGGGGTGCGGAGACCACGTGCGAAGAACTGGCGCCCCATTCGAACGTGTGGGGCGTGGTGAACGCGACCCCATCTACTTGCACGCTGAGCGCCGATGGGAGAGTCTGTATCGTAACCAGGACCGGATTGTTGGTGGAAGAGGGATCGTTCGTGAGGTTGAAGACGGCCGGAGTCGAGACGCCGGGGGCGGCGGCGCTGATGGTGAAGGATCCGGTCTGTGAATTGGCAGTGAACGATGGCGCCGTGGCAATGCCGCTCGAGTTCGTGACCGCGCTGGCGGAAAGCGACCCCGAGAACGTCCCCCCGGGCCCGCTCGAGGGCGCGGAAAACGTCACCACGGCGCCTGCCACCGGATTACTGTTGGTATCCCGCACCATTGCCTGCAGGGAAACCGCGAAGGTGGCATTCACTGCGGCATGCTGTGGGCTCCCCGCGGCCACGGTAATGCTGGCGGTTGCGTCGCCCCCGAGAAGACCGTATACATTCAGGGCGTTGTCGAAGGTGGCGAGATAGACTTTCCCCGCCGCGACGGTGGGCGGGCACCACTTGGCCCAACTTCCGGCCGAATCCCGCGCGCTGATTTGTTCGCTGTTCCACAACTCCCTGGTGACATCGGAAGCGTCGAAGGCGCGGAGAATTCCAGGGTAGGCGTAACCGTTGGCGCGGCCGTTCATCGAATAGGAAGCCCAAAGAATGCCGCTTCCGGCGGCCGTTCCGTTGGCGGAAATAGACATGGCCGGCTCATTGGAATAGCCGTTGGGGACGGTGAACGTGCTCTGCGAAACGGGGGTGGTGTTGAAGACGGAACCATTAAACTGAAATACCTTGAGCGCGTCCCGGCGCCCCCACATGTAAAGCTTGGAGTTGTAGTAGACATTACCGCCGAAGATCCCGCCCGCGCCTGTATCGAGGAGGCTGTAGGTGGCCTGCCACCACTGGGGGACCTGGTTGGTGGTAGCGCTGTAACCGCCCAGCCCGTTGAGATTGAAAAGGAACAGCTTTCCATCTTTGCCGCCGGTGATGCCGAGCGAGGTTCCCGGAATGAGGATGGGACCGCTCGAACCGAAGTCAATGTCATTCGCCGACAGCGCTTCCTGATTCGTCGGCGCGAAATAGTCGACCACCTGCAAGCCGTTGGCTGTCGAGATCTTGACGAGGCTCGAGCCGTGATCCGGGCCGCCGGTCAGCGAATCCATCACGCCGCGGTCCGTCTGGACGTAGATGTTTCCGCTCGAGTCGGCCGTCAAACCCAATCCTCCCTGCCACAGTCCGGCGTTCATCGAGTTCGGCGAAAGGCACAGGATGGCGGTCTGCTGGAGCGTCGAGGCGCTATAGGCGAACAGCCATCCGTGGTAGGGTTCCGTGTCCTGATGCGATCCGAATCCGATGTAGATCTTGCCGTTCAGCAGCAGCAAACCCGGCCGCTGCCAGTGCATGAGTGGGTAGAATGAAAGAATACCGTTCACGCTGTCGGACGAGGTCCCCGCGACGCTACCCTCAATCTCCATCGGCCCGCCGAGCATTTCATTCCCGGTGGTGATGTCCAGCGCGTGCAGGCGGAAGAACGTGATGCCGTTCTGATAATGCTCGCTGACGACGTACATGAGATTGCTGGTCATGTCGATCACCGGGGTGGAGAGAATGCCGGCCTCGGGCTGGATGTCTCGCGTCACATTGATGACGCTCACCGGAAGGGTTGCGCCAAGGTTGACTTGCCACAAAGGTGCCGCCGACGCCGGCGTATCGGCGTCAAAAGCGTACACGCTGTTGTGCATCGTACAGACGTAGATGACGTTGTGGGTTCCTTTTCCGGGAATGGTGACGCCGGGAACGTAAAGCGGCTGAGCATAAATCTGCCCGTCGACGGTGCGCGAAAAGAGCTTTCCGAAGGTGCCGCTATTCACATTCGCCGTCGTAAGCACGGTCTCAGTCAGGTTGGCTCCCGTGCGGCTGGCGTCATTGTGCTGCGTGGTGACCGTGACGCCGGGAAGCGATAGCGGCAGAGTGAGTATCCAAGGAAGAAGGAATGGTTTTCGTATCAATGCGGCCCTCATGAGGTCTCAGGTGATGAACGAATGCGGCGAACGCCGCTGATACATAGGCTAACCCAATGGCACTGTGGAAGTTGTGGCTCAATATGAAACCCCGCTACTGTTCCTCGCTAAGCCTGCGAAGGAACCACAAAATTATATCGTACTAATAGTGAAACCCTATAATTCTTCCTAGTCCGGAAATGAGCCCTTCGGTTCATAGAGCCGTACAAAGGGGGTGGTTAGGATGGAGGTCACACAAATGTATACGCCACAGTCCCTCTCGCCGGCTATGATGACCGCCTCGCTGCTGGCCTCCTTCCATCGCGAACTCGCAGCCGATGAGCGGCTCCGCGACCGGTTGCGGTCTCAAATCGCAGCGCCCTCCCTCGCCACCTACTTCTATTGCGTGTTCGAAGGTTTGGGGTCTGACCCGGTGGTGCTGGTCGAGTATGTCGAAGGGGAGACGGTGGCGGACTTTGTTTGGCGGCACCCGGCGGAAGCTTTACGCGGCAGGACGCCCGCCCTGCATGGGATTGCGTACCCGGCGGATGTGCCATGCGAGGCTGATCCGGGAACAGGGATAAAAGTGACAGACATGGGCTTTGCCTACCCGGAGGAAACGCCCGACATGCGGCGGCATGGGACGTGGGTGGCGACGGCCGACTCGATGCGGATCAGAACAAAGTCGCGAATCCACGTCGTGGGCGGGGCGTTGTGGTGGAGCGCGAAAGGGGAACCCGACAAGGCACGGGAAGCGATACTCGGCATCCCGAGTTGGGACGGGACTCTGCGCGTCGTCTCGGCGCCGAAGGGATGGGAATTCCGGGTAGGCGGAGCCGAGCCACGTACCCCTAAACGGGAGCAGGTGACCGCGGTGTTTGACCCGGAACCCGCCGGGAAGACCGGGAAGAATCGTTGGATCATGCGCTGCACGGTCATCCTGCTCTCCACCATCGCCGTTGCGGCATCGGCCTGGCTAGGAGGAGTGGAGAAACGCGGAGATGGCGGCCTCCAGACCCGGGGTACAAACAACGCAGTTCCCCGCGTGAATGCTCCTGCCGCCGTCAAAATTGAAGAACCTGCCCCCGGCTTCCTCAATAATCACTTGAATGGGGGCGAGGTCCCAGGGCTTGGCCGACGGCTCCACCCAGACCTCGCCGTGTCCCGCGGCGACGAGCATCGCGTCCGGCGCGCCGGACATGCCGCGGACCGCCCAGAACCGCCCCATGAAGTCGATCAGCCGGGGAGCGAACTCCCTCGTGTAGACCTCGCGCAGCCCGTTGAAAAAGAGCACTGAACGCTCCACTTCCGCGATACTCGAGACACGGATGGGGGTTCCGTTGCAAAACGCTCCGCCGCCGCGCACGGCGTAATACTCCTGGTTCCACGCCGGGATGTTCACGACACCGGCGATCACCTCATCGCCCGCTTCGAGACCAATCAGCACCGACCACAGCGGGCTGCCGCGCGAGAAGTCGCGCGTGCCGTCTATTGGATCAATAATCCACCGCCGGCCGCTCGCGGCGGGCCGTCCGGCGCCCTCTTCCCCAAGAAGCCCGTCATCGGGAAACGCCTCGGTGAGTATCGACGCAATCAGCTTCTCTGCTTCCCGGTCCGCAATGGTGACCGGGGATTCATCAGCTTTGGTTTCCGCCGATACTCCTTCACGCTGGTAGCGAATGGCAAGCTCTCCGGCGCGTTTGGCGGCGAGACGCGCCACAGACAGTTCTTTCTGTAAATGATCAGAGGATGATGTAGACATTGAGTAAGAGGTCACACCTGCGAAAGCAGGCGTGGGTGCTCATTCCAGTGTAGCCGCTTGCGCGCGGGCGGCGGGCTCCGCTCAGGCCCTTCGGATTCCTGCCGGGGATTGTCTTACCTTGCGGGCCTCCGCCCTCCGTTCCAGGTGTCCGGCTTCGGAGTATCGGCCGGCCAGTATCCGTTTGGATCTTCCACCCACTCCTTGCCGCACGTCCGCGAGATGATCTTCCATTCCGCCGCCCCCAGGTTGACGTCCGGATGAAAGATGAAGCGCTTCAATCCGGCGCGGTGCGAAGCCTCCAGGATTCGCTCCAGATCATGCGCCGGCATGGGGTCGCCCGCGTGTGGATTGCGCCCCGTGGATACCCAGGCGATTACCTTGTCCGGGTTTCCCGCGGCTTCGAGGGCGCGCCGTGTTTCCGGATACACCACCTTGTCGAAGAAGGCGTCGGAAAATCCGTTGTCCAGATCGGCGAGTTTGTGCACCCCAGGCAATTCCAATCCGAAGAGGACCTTCACCACCGTAAAGCAATCCTCCTCCGTGAGTGAGGGATTCCACTGGTGCAGCGTAGCCACCCACCGGCCCACCGTCCCATACATCCCGTCGAATCCGCGGTTCCAGTAATAGTGCTTCGGAAAGATGTAATCGAAGAAGCCGTGGGTCTTTTCGTAGTCCTGCGTCGTGAGCACTGAAAACACCGCGGAGCGGGGAATCGTCCCCAGTTTTGTCGTCCGGTCGAGCGAAGCCCATTGCTTACGCACGGCAGCCATGTTTTGTAAGGTGGTCTCCTGCCGCATGCGCAGCCAGTAGAGCGCGTCCTCGTTCATGTCGAACAGGGACAGCCCGCTGAGCATACCCCCGGTGGCGTGGAAACGAACCCGCGCGGGCGTGAGTTGATGGAACCGCCCTTTGAGATGATTCATCCCCCGCTCCATTCGGGCCACGTCAAAGCCAAGGTGAGTGTAAATCTGCCGCTGGTGATCGCGGATCTCGAACAACTCTCCGCCGTGATGGAAGGCCAGTTCGTAATGATGCTCGCCGGCTCCATCGACAATGACGCCGTCGGCTTGCGGATAGGCGCGGAGTGTATCCTCAACCCCCGCCGCGAGAGACAAAGCCCCGAACGGGTCCTGTTCGAAGGATTTTCGACGGCCATAGTGGCCCGGCCCAAAAAACATCAGTTCCCACTTGCGTTTGTGAATGGCTTCCACCAGCGCATGCAGTTGTTTCTCCTTGGCCGCATCCAGGCGCACGTTCTCCGGCGGATCGACGCCGAACCGGCGGTAGACGGCGGGATCGGGCGCGAAGGTGCTGATGGTCGCTCCCGCGCGCCGGTAGGTGAAGTCGAAACTCGGAGGTCCATCCCAGAAGCGCAGAGGCCCGATCACAATGCCGCGCACGCCCCCGCTCTCCCACGCGTCCAACGTACGCTCGAAATCCGTGAGCCACTGCTCGAGCGGATAGATCATGTACATCCAGGCCACCAGGCGCGGGCGCGTCTCCTCGCCCTTCAACGACCCGGCCGCAGCCGCCGTGGCGATCGATTGGAGCAGCTTTCGCCGGTTCAGAGATTCGCCACGCGGGAGTCCGATATTCTGCATTCGTCCAGGATACACCTACCCCGCATGGAAAACGGTTAAACAGCTACGGTATCCACAATCTCGATGCCGAATCCTTCCAGCCCGACTACCTTGCGCGGATGGTTGGTGAGCAACCGGATCTTATGCAGCCCGAGGTCGGCCAGAATTTGCGCCCCGATCCCCGTGTCATGCTGAAGGGTGCGCTGGCCTTGCGCCGCCGGCTCAACCCGGTCGCGCCCGTGCGAGAGGATGCGCATTGAGCCATTCTCCTTCTGTATGCGAAACCCCAGTCCTGTTTGGTGCAGATAGACCAGCACCCCCGCGCCCGCTTCCGCAATTGTCTTCAGGGAGCCATCCACCAGGTGGTTGCACTGGCAATCGAGCGAACGGAACACATCGCCGTAAACGCAGTGCGAATGCATGCGTACCAGAACATTCTCCACCCCGGCAACATCGCCGCGCACCAGGGCGAGGTGGTTTTCGGAGTTCACCGTACTCGAATAGGTGATGGTGCGGAACTCGCCGTACTCGGTATGCAGGCATCCCTCGGCGACGCGCTGGACAATGCGCTCGTTGTGCAGACGATAGCGAATGAGTTCGGCCACGGAAATCATCTTCAACCCATGCTTCCGGCAGAAATCAACCAGGTGCGGAACGCGCGACATCGTGCCGTCGTCGTTCATCACCTCGCAGATCACCCCGCCCGGTTCCAGGCCCGCCAGGCGCGCAAGATCCACCGCCGCCTCCGTCTGTCCGGAACGGACCAGCACTCCTCCTTCGCGTGCCCGCAAGGGGAATACGTGGCCCGGGCGGGCCAGGTCCGTGGGGCTCGTTTTCCGGTCCATGATGACGCGGATCGTTTGCGCGCGGTCGGCCGCCGAGATGCCCGTGGTCACGCCGCACGCGGCATCCACCGATTCCGTGAACGCCGTGCCGAACATCGAGGTGTTACGCTGGGTCATCAGCGGCAGTTGCAGATGATCGCATTTCTCGGGCGAGAGAGCGACACAGATGAGACCCCTGCCGTGTACGGCCATGAAGTTGATAACCTCAGGGGTTATCTTCTCGGCGGCGACGGTGAGGTCGCCCTCGTTTTCGCGGTCCTCGTCGTCGACGACGACCAGCATGCGGCCGGCGCGGAAGTCTTCAATGGCCTCCGGAATCGAAGCAAATGGCATAATGATCTATCTTCGATTCTATCGTGGGCAGACCCGCCGGCTTGCGGCGTGCCGGTGAGAGGGCATGAAGGAGCAGGATGCATCAGGTAGCACGGCCGAAAGAAAATCAAACACCCGGGCAGGAGGCCCGCGAGCGGGTACGCTATTACCTCTTCGCCGCCTTCGTGGGCGCTTTGCTGGTTCTCAACGTTACGGGAATCTTCAAGACCGTACTCGGCATTGACACCGCCGCCATCATCACTGTACTGGCCGGCTATAAAACTTTCTACAACTCCATCGCCTCGCTGCTCGAAAAGCAGATCACCGCGGATCTGGCCATCTGTGTCGCCGTGGTGGCCGCCCTCGCCGCCGGCGAGTACATGGCCGCTGCCGAGGCGATGTTCATCATCCTCGTCGGCGAAGGCCTCGAAACCTACGCCGCCGGAAGGACCAACGCCGCCATTCGCCGCTTTGCCGGCCAGATGCCCCGCAAAGCGCGTCTGCTCAGGGACGGCGCGGAAGTGGAAGTGAACGTGGAAGACCTCGAGCCGGGCGACCACGTTCTTGTCAAAGCGGGCGAGCGCATTACGGCCGACGGTATGGTGGCGGTGGGCTTCTCGAGCGTCGACGAAAGCACGATCACCGGGGAAAGCCTGCCCAAGGACAAGCATCCGGGAGCCGAGGTCTTTTCCGGCACTTTGAACGGGAACGGAATGCTTGAAATCCGCGTCACTCGCGCGGGATCCGAGACCACGCTGGCGCACGTGATTCACCTCGTGCGGGAAGCCCGCCAGCGGCAGGCTCCTGTCGAGAGAATGGCCGACCGCTACGCGAAGTTCTTCCTCCCGGCCTTGCTCATTGCCGCCGCGGGCACATTCTATTTCACACGCGACTGGCTGCGCACCGTCGCGGTCCTGATTGTGGCCTGCCCCTGCGCCCTCATTCTCGCGACGCCCACTGCCATGGTGGCGGCCATTGGCGGCCTGGCCCGGCGCGGCATCCTCGTTCGCGGCGGAGCCATCATCCAACTCGCCTCCAAGGTGGACGCGGTGATGTTCGACAAAACCGGCACCGTTACCGAGGGCCGGTTCGAGATCATCCGCATCCTGGCCCTGGAGGGCGGGGAAGACGACGTGCTCCGCCTTGCCGCCATCGCGGAACGCGGGTCGGACCACGTGCTCGCCCGGGTCATTGTCGAAGAGGCCCGGGCCAAGGGGCTTTCCATTCCCTCCGTGGAAGACGCGCGCGTGCTTCCCGGTCGCGGTGTCGAGTGTACCTGGGATGGCCGCGTGCTGCGCGCGGGCAACGCCGCCTACCTCGCCGAGCACGGCGTCACGAGTACGGCCGAGGCTCTCGAAGAAGCGGACCGCCTGGGAGCCACTGCCGTTCTGGTGGCGGAAGGAACTACGCTGGCGGGCGCCATTCTACTCCGCGACCGTGTCCGTCAGGGCGTCAAAAAGGCCATCCACCAACTCGATCATCACCTGAACATCCACGAAGTCGTGATGCTCACCGGCGACCGCCGCCGTGCCGCGGAAGTGATCGCCAAAGAGCTTCAGATCCCGCATGTCGAAGCCGAGTTGCTCCCCGAGCAGAAACTCGAGCGCATCCGCCACATGGCTGCCCACGGCCACACGGTAGCCATGGTGGGCGACGGGATCAACGATGCCCCCGCGCTCGCAGCCGCGCACGTCGGCATTGCCGTCTCCGGCGCGAGCGACATCACTGCCGAAGCCGCGGATGTCGTCTACATGGGCGAATCGCTCGACAAACTGGCGAAAGTATTCGAAGTGAGCCGCCGCGCCATGGCGATTACGTGGCAAAACATCGTCATCTTTGCCGGCGTGGTGAATTTCACCGCCGTGCTCGCCTGCGCCACCGGCGTTCTCGGCCCGCTGGGAGCCGCGTTCACACACCAACTCTCCTCCTTATTAGTGATGCTTAGCTCGCTGCGGCTTCTTCAGGTGGAGAAAAAGAAGGGCAAGATCGGCAAACTGCTCCACCAATTGACTCCCCACCATCTCAAACACCGCCTCGATCACCTCGACCTGCGCCACAGGCTCGTGCATGTTTGGGAAAGAAGGGATGAGTGGAAGCGCCCTGCCTTCGGTGTTCTGGCCGCACTATTTGTACTCAACGGCTTCTATACGCTCGGCCCGGATGAAGTCGGAGTGATCGAGCGGTTCGGTAGGAAAGTACTGCCGTACCGCGAACCGGGGCTGCATTACAAGCTGCCGTGGCCTGTCGAGATGCTGACTCGCATCCAGGCGCGGCGGACGCGCGCGCTCGAAATCGGATACCGCTCCACCGGCGGCGGCGCCGAGACGGAGCCCGCCGCGTATGAGTGGAACGTCCAGCATCGTGGCGGGCGCTTCCAGCGCAAACCCGAAGAGTCCCTGGTGCTCACCGGAGATCAGAACATGATCGAAGTCACGGCGACCGTGCACTACCGGCTTTCGCGTCCCGATGACTATCTGTTCGGGTTGCTCGACGGCGATTCGACGGTACGCGTGGCGGGAGAATCGGCTATTCATTCGGTGATCACCACCACCCGCTTGGACGATGTTCTCACCGAGGGCCGCCGCGCCATCGAGGAGCGAATTAAGAAGGAGATGCAGGCGAGGCTGGACCGTTACAAGTCCGGTGTCCAGGTTCTCGTCGTGAAACTGCTCGACGTGCATCCTTCACTCGAAGTCGTCGATGCGTTCCGCGAAGTGTCGGGAGCCTTCGAGGAAAAGAACCGCCTGATTGACGAGGCGGAAGGATATCGCAATGAGCAGGTGGCGCTCGCGCGCGGCAGCGCGCAGGCAAGCCTGCTGGCGGCGCAAGGCTATTCGCTGGGACGCAAAAACCGTTCCCTGGGAGACGCCACGCGGTTCAACGAGCGCGAAGGCGCATTCCGCTCCGCGCCCGGTCCCACGGAATTGCGTCTCTATCTGGAGACGATGGAGCAGGTCCTGCCCGGCAAGCGGAAGATGATTGTCGATGCGGGCAAAGGGCGGCGCCATCTGATGCTGCTCGAGGATGGGGTTGAGATCGCGGCGCCGGCCATGCCATTCGTGGCACCCACCCGGCCGCCGAGGGAAGAGGAGTAGTTCGAGATGTTGGAAAAGTATCGGCGATATTATCCGGCCGCGGGCGCTTTCGCCTTGTTGCTCCTGGTCTGGCTGTCGTTTTACACCGTGCGGGAGACCGAGTTCGTCCTCATCACGCAGTTCGGAAGACCCGTTTACGCGGAGCGCGATGCGGGCCTGCATATGAAGTGGTTCTTTCAGACCGCCAACTACTTCGACAAGCGTCTGCGCATTTACAATCCGCGCCCCTCGGAATTTCTTACTCGCGACAAGAAGAACCTCGTAATTGAAAGCTACGTCGCCTGGAAGATTCAGGACCCGCAAAGGTTCGTCGAAACCGTGGGAGATCCCGTTGCCGCCGAGATGCGGCTGCACGACATCGTGTGGTCCGGACTTTCCGCGGCCCTCGGAACGCATGATCTCGAATCCCTGATTTCGACAAACCTCGACTCTGTGAAGGCGAAGGAAATGCTCGATCAGCTATCCAACGACACCGACAAGCGCGCTCTCGCCGGTTACGGTATCCAGGTCGTGGATGTTCGCATCAAGCGCATCAACCTGCCGGACCAGAACAAGCAAAGCGTTTACGCGCGCATGCGCGCCGAGCGCGAAAGGATCGCCCGCCAGTACCGCGCCGAAGGGGAAGAGCAGGCCCTGCGCATCCGCGCCGATGCCGACCGCCAGAAGGAAGAGATCCTGTCGCTTGCTTATAAGGATGCGGAGAAAACGCGCGGCGAGGGAGACGCGGAAGCTACCCGGACTTACAGCCAGGCTTACTCCCGCAATCCCCGGTTCTATAAGTTGCTGCGAACTCTCGAGGCCTATAAGAAAGTGCTGGATGATAAAACCACGGCTATCCTGAGTTCGGATTCGGAATTGTTGAAGGTCTTCATGCGGGGAGAGACAGCGCAATGAAGCTGCTCGATGCCGAGCCTGGGCTCCTCGCCCCCGCGGCTCCCCAGGGCGAATGGACCCGCCGCCGGAAAATTGCGGCAGGCGTGGTGGCGCTATGGCTGCTCACCAGCGTCTACATCGTGGCGGCGGATCAGCAGGCCGTGGTGACGCGTTTCGGAGCAGTAGTGGAACCGCGCGTTATGCCGGGGATTCACTTGAGCCTTCCCTGGCCCCTCGATCGCGTCACGAAGTTGAAGGTGCGGCAATTGCAGCGCCTGGTGATCGGCGGATCGCTGCCGGATACCGTCACTGGCCGCTTACAACCTTTGATTTCCCAGTTTCTCACCGGGGACCAGAACATCATTCATATGCGCGTCGTAGTGCAGTATTCCGTAGGCATTCCGGCAGACTATCTTTTTCGATCCGAGGATGTGGGCAAGTTGATCACATCAGCGGTGGACGCCGAGCTAGCGCGGCGAATTGCCGCCCGTTCTGTAGATGCCGTGCTCACCACCGAGAAAGCCGCCATTCAGGAAGAAGTGCGCGCCGCCGCCCAAAAGGTGATCAACGATTACCGCGCCGGAGTGCTGCTGGCCAGCGTCAACATCGAATCCGCCTCGCCGCCTCCGGAAGCAGCGGACGCGTTTCGCGATGTCGCCAGCGCGCGCGCCGACTCCGCCCGTATCGTCAATGAGGCTCAGGGCTATGCCAACGATGTCATCCCCAAGGCGCGCGGCCAGGCCCAGCAGATGCTCGAATCGTCCATGGCATACAAGGAGAAGAAGATCAACGAGGCCATTGGTGACGCCGCCCGGTTCACGCAGGTGGCCGCCGAGTATGCCAAGGCGTCTGATGTGAATGGACGCCGCATCTACATGGAGACCATGGAAGAGATCCTGCCTCGCATCAGGAAGCTGATTGTCGACAAAAACGGAAATCTCGATCTGACCATCATCCGCAAAGGCAGCCCCCCGCCCGGAGAGAAGAAGTGACCAGGGAGCGCAAGGCGCAAATCCTCACTGGCTTGCTGATGGCGGCCGCGCTCGCAGTCGCCGCTTATCGCAAAGGAGCGTTCGCTTCCGTGGATTGGTCGCGGTGGGCGCCGCCTGCGCAGGTGAAGACAGAGCAGACGCCCCAGGATGTGATCTACGGAATGCTCGATGCCGCGCGGGACGGCAAGGTTGCCGGTTACCTCTCGTTCTACACCGGGCAAATGGAGGAGTTGCTGCGCAAATCGATCGCCGAGCAGGGCGAGCCGGCCTTCGCGAAATATCTGCGCGATACGAATGCGCCCATCAAGGGAGTCGCTCTCCAGGAACCTCAGCCGCTCACCGATCGCGAGATGAAGGTGAAGGTGGAGTACGTGTTCGCGGATCGCAACGAAGTCCAATGGATGTTCGTCGAGAAAGTAGCAGGCAAGTGGAAGATCGCCCGCGTCGATTCGAGTGAGCGCATCAAGACCCTGGTGCCGTACGGAACCCCGGTTCAATGAATCAGCGATTCCCCATCACCCGCAGTCCGTCAGACTGATAACGAATCGAGTTCGTAAGCAAAATCAGCGTACGAGTATGTGTTATCCAAAGCGTCGCTCGGCGAAAGCGACGAGGGACACCCTGCCGTGCTGCAGGCGCCGCACCCCGTCTCCTCGTCGTCCAGGTGCGAAGCGTAGTGGGTCATCTCATGGAGGATGAGCGATGCGTTGCAGGGCAGCGTGTAGCCGCTCATGTGATTGATGCACAGATGCAGGTTGGGATTGATGCCGATATAGCGTAGCCGGTCCCGCACATAGGCCGCTTCGTCTTCCGAACAGTCGTGTTCGCACTCGTAAACATAGTCATTGGCGTCAATCACCGCCTGAACCGCCTGGAACACTCCGAGGATGGTCGCCACCGGCGGCGACGACGTCATGAAATACTTCGGAAACAGCGCGCTCACCGCGGAATCAATGGGCGATGCGCTGAGAACGCGAATCGCTTTGGCCACCATCTGCCGCATCCGGCCGTCCCCAGGCCAGACAACTCCCCGCAGGTCCGAATCCGTACAACTGCTGTCATGGCCATAACGCTGGATGACACCCGCTCCGGGCGCCGCTCCCTCACTCTGCTGTACAACGTGAGTCAGTTCGTGCGCCAGCAGACGCCGTCCCTTTAGTGTAAAAGGCTGGTATTGGTCGGACGCAAACACGACGTGATCCCCGGACGTGTACGCATCGGCATCGAGCACACGAGCCGATTCAGCCGCCGATGCATCCGTGTGGATACGGACGGAGGAAAAATCATACCCCAGGCGCGCTCCCAACCTGGTTTTGCTGTCCGGATCCAACGGACGGCCGGGGGAACTGAGCACCTGTTCTACCGCGCCCTGCGCCTTGCCGGAAAGCGACTGCAAGGCGGCGCGATTGCCCATGGATGTCTGCTGTAGGTGGTGTTGGGCGCGGCCTGGATTCACCTTCGAATGCACACCGGCCTTCGCCCTTGATCTCGCGACGCGCTGCGCGAACATAATGCGCCATTATACAGACTCCGGTAAAATGAAACCACCGTAACTACAGCAGCTACAGGAGAACGCAATGGACATCACCCCCTCCCGCCGCCGGTTCCTTCAGGCAAGCGCCGCCCTCGCCACCAGCGCCTTCCCCATCCTCGGCGCCAATGACCGTATTCAACTCGGCCTTGTCGGCCTCGGCGGCCGCGGCAACGATCACATGAAGTTCTACGGCACACTGGACACCGATTGCCGCATCGCTGCTGTCTGTGACGTGAACCAGGCCGCCCGTGAACGCGCCGTCTCGAGGATTCAGAAAGAGAAAGGGCATTCTCCCAAGGACTATTCCGACATGCGGACGATGTTCGAATCGAAGGATATCGACGCCGTCTCCATCGCAACGCCGAACCACTGGCATGCGCTCGCCGCCATCTGGGCCTGCCAGGCAGGCAAGGATGTCTACGTCGAGAAGCCGGCCAGCCACAACATCTTCGAGAGCCGCAAGATGGTGGAGACGGCCCGCAGATACAATCGCATGGTCCAGGTGGGATCGCAGAGCCGTTCCATCCCGCACAAGATGCGCGCCATTCAACTGATACATGAAGGCATCATCGGCCAGGTCTACCAGGCGCGCGCGTTGTGTTTCCGCCGGCGGTTCTCCATCGGACATTCCCCTGACGAAGCTGTGCCCGCCGGCCTCGATTGGGACATCTTCCTCGGTCCGGCGCAGTGGAAGCCGTACAGCAAAAACAAGTTCGCCTACAACTGGCACTGGTTCTGGGACACCGGCAACGGCGACATCGGCAACCAGGGCGTCCATGAAATGGATATCGCGCTTTGGGGCCTCGGCCGCACCGGTTGGCCCGCCGCTGTGAGTTCCACCGGAGGAAAGTACGTCTGGAAAGACGACCAGGAAACGCCCAACACCCAGCAGAGTTCCTTTGATTTCGGCGATGCGGAACTCACCTTCGATGTCCGCAATCTCCCCACTCCTCCCGAGGCCATGGTTCCCTTCACCGGACCGAACTACGTCGGCAACATTTTCTTCGGCGACCTCGGATTCCTAACCGTGGATCATACCGGTTTTCGCGTCTACAAGAGCACCGCGGGTAACATCAGCGGCGATGCCGCGCGCGGCGCGGGGGCGGGAAGCAAGGAACGATACGAAAAAACGATGGACGAGAAGGGATCAGGCGAGGACACCGTGCCTCATATGAAAAACTTTTTCGATGCCATCCGCGCGCGGAATCATAAGTTGCTCCATGCCGAGATCGCCATCGGAGCCCGTTCGGCTGCGTTCTGCCATCTGGCGAATATCTCCTACCGCGTGGGCCATTCGTTGCACGTAAATCAGTCCGCGGGCCGCTTCCTCGGCGATGATGAGGCCAATTCTCTGCTCACGCGTAACTATCGCGCGCCTTACGTGGTGCCCGAAAAAGTGTAACGCCCCGGAGGGAGGATTGCTCCCGCCGGGGCGATTCCCGTTTTCGCGATTAGAGGCGCGCAATCGCATGACCCGCGCTCACAACGCCTTTTCCCAGTTCAGCGACCGGCCAGCCTACTCCGCGCGCCGCCTGATGCCCGGTCCAGGCGGCGGATTTCCCGGTATCCACGGCGGCGACATGTAGCCCGTGACCTGTGGCCTCGGCGGCCCGTACGAACGAGTTCCCGCAATGTTGCCGCGTCGTGGCGGCGGAGGCAAAAGTCACGGAAGCAAACAACAAAGCAAACAGCGCAAGTGTGTAACGCATGAGAATTCTCCTTTAGCCGGCCAGGCGGACGGCGTGGACAATAAACCTCTTCGGAGCATGTCCGATGTAATGGAACGGATAACAAGTGATGAGCGTCAGCGCTTGCCTGGAACCCCGCCGGAGTACTTCGGTCTGATGCGGATCGACAATCTTCGTCCAATCCACCTCGTACCGGAACCGTCCTCGCAGGGTCGTAACCACGATCTCATCCTTGGGGTGGATATTGCGCAGCGGACGGAAAAACGTGTCACGGTGTCCGGCGATGGCGCTATTGCCTGGTCCCCATGGGAACGCCGTTCCTTCGACGTGACCGGCAGCCCGCTGCAAAACCTTCGAATCCGTACCCTCTAGTACCATCGTCGATAAGCCCAACTTAGGTATCTCGAGTAGTCCCAGAGGCGAGCCTTCCCGGAAGTTCAACTCCGGGAGGGGCTTGGGTTGAGTAACATGAGGTATTACGGGAGGAGGAGCCGCGCGCAGCGCCTTCAGCAATGTTTGTTTCTCCTGGTATTGAAACCACCGGGCCTCGAGAACTATCAGGCCACAGTATCCGATGGCCGCCACTCCGATAGCCGCCAGCGTGTGTTCCAGGATTCGGAGAACTGTTTTGGGCTGCATACGACGCGGAACCTCCTCTTAGCTGTGAATGTCTAGGCAAAGTGGCGGCGCGCGGCGCCAACCACGAACGCCGAGCCGAGTGACAGCAGGCCCAACAGGCCGATGAAAGGAAGCGTGCTCGCCGTATGCGGCAGTTCCTTCGGGGTGGTGTTCTTCGCCATCGTCGTAGTGGACTCTTGCGGAGCAGGCGGGTGAACCTGCGCCAGCGCAACTTCATTACCGGAATGTTCAATCGCTGTCACGGGCGCCTTCACCATGGCCTGAACCTGCGGTTCAGTGGCCGACTTCGCCGGGTGCTGGGTATTTGTCGCAAGTTCATTCGGCATGGAAAGCACATGCTCCGTGTTTGCCTTGGCTAACTCCACGGCTTTCAGTTTCGGATAAACGAACTCTTCGCCATAGTTGCGGCCGGGGTAGAACCACGCGCGAATTGCTTCCGGCGCTCCCGCGCGGCGCTCTTCGAAGGTGATCACTGTCTTGCCCTTGGGCTCCATGCGGTAGTCCGGGATGGCAAGAATGGTTGCGTAAACATGATTTTCATCCTTGTTAAAGATCTGGACGACATTCCGGTCCGACTGGGAATCGAGCAGCTTGAATACGTAAGTGCCCGCGGGCAACACTCGTCCCGGAATTTCAATAGGTTGATTGAAGGTAACAATGGTTTTTTCATTCCATTCGTCGGCCTTCGCTGACGGAGTAAGCATCAGGCCCAAAGTGGCTAGTCCAAAGAGGGCCAAGGTCGTTGTGAGTTGTTTCATTCTGTCCTCCTATCTTCAGACTAAGGAAGGATCTGTCAATTGGGGGGCAAGAATGCGCTTGGTCCCGTCAATAAAATGTCAAGAGCTGTAAATGATAGGGGAAGAAAGGGATAAAAGGGTACATGATGGGGTTAACTTTCGGTTCGAAGCCGGTATCCGACGCCGGGCTCCGTGACGATATGCCTCGGCCGCGTCGGATTTTCCTCGAGTTTTGCCCGCAGGGAATGGATTGTCGTGCGCAGTAAGTGCAGATTCTCTTCCACCGGCCGTTCTCCCCACACCTTGCTCGCCAGGCGATGGTGAGTCAGGAGTCTTCCGCGGTTTCTTGCGAGCACCTTCAGCAAAGCAAATTCGTCCGGTGTCAATTCCACCGCCGCCCCGCCAACCGTTACAGAGCCGCGCTCCAGATCCACCGTCAGGTTGCCTGCCGTGAATACGCCGGCGTCCTGTTGCTGCTCCCGTGTGACGGCGGCGCGAATCCGTTCCAGAAGATCCCCCAGCCGGCAGGGCTTGGTAAGATAGTCGTCCGCGCCGGCATCCAGCGCGGCAATCTTGTCGCTTTGCGTATCGCGAACGGAGAGAATGATGATGGCGGCATCGCTCACTTTGCGAAGTCTGCCCGTCACCACTATGCCGTCCAGGTCCGGCAGACCCAGATCCAGAACAATTACATCAGGATGCAGCGTCTCGACGCTGCGCAGAGCCTCCTTGCCCGTCGCCGCTTCATGTACCGTAAATCCGCGCGCGGCGAGCAGTGCGCGTATCGGCCGGCGAATGACCTGTTCATCATCGGCGACCAGTACGCTAGGACTCTTGTCCATAACTCCATGATAGGAGCACTACAGTCCATTTTGGGTCAATAACTTCGGGTTCCACGTCAAGAAAACGTCAAGATGGCTGCAACAGGCGGTAACCTACCCCCGGTTCCGTAACAATATACTGCGGACGGCTGGGATCGGTCTCTATCTTGCGTCGCAGGTTGCTGACGTTGACACGCAGCAGATGCTGGGTATCTTCGTACTGAGAGCCGCCCCATACTTCGCGGATCAGTTGCCGGTGCGTCAGGATCTTGCCTGCGTGGGTCACCAATGCCTTCAACAGGCTGTATTCGGTGGGTGTCAGCCGCACCTCGTCCTCGCCTAGCGTTACCATTCTGCTGCTGAGGTCCACCATCAGGGGCCCGCTTACAAAAACAGGGCCGCTTTCCTGCCGCCCGGCGCGCCGCAACATGGCGCGCAGCCGGGCCAGCAATTCCCCGGGTCCAAAAGGCTTGGTGAGGTAATCGTCCGCGCCGGCGTCTAGTGCGGCGATCTTCGCGGACTCGTCCCCCTGAACCGACAGAATCAGAATGGGGGTTTGAGCCCATTCCCTCAGGCACCGGACCACCTCCGTCCCGTCCATGCCCGGAAGGCCCATGTCCAGGATGATCAGGTCGGGCCGGCAGGCCGGAACAACTTGTAACGCTTCCTCTCCTGTGGCCGCCTCATGGAGCGTGTAGCCGTGCGCTTCCAGGGACACACGCAGGAACCGCCGGATAGCCGGCTCGTCGTCTACTACAAGCACCCTCGGACCGCTTTCAGGCATTGCTGCCTCCCGTCGGCAGCGCAAAGCCGACTTCTGTTCCGTTAGGCTCCAACCGCCTGGCCCATATGCGGCCGCCGTGCGCTTCAATGAATCCCTTGCATATTGACAGGCCTAACCCCGCGCCGCCGGTGCGCCGCGCCGCCGGCGCGCGAAAGAACTTCTCGAACACCCGTTCCTCATCCTCCTTCGCTATCCCTTGTCCCACATCTGTGACCTTCACCTCGAGAAACGCCGCATCCATGCTGGCGGCTACCGTTACCGGAGTATCCGCCGGAGAATACTTGAAAGCATTGTCCAGCAGATTTACCAGCACTTGGGCAATCAGGACAAAATCCATGGTTACCAGCGGCGGATCTGGAGGCACAAGTACATCCACCTGCCGGCGCCGCGCCGGTTCGCCGAGTTGCGCCAGCGCCGCCCCAATTACGTCCTGTACATGGCAAGGCTCGCGCTTCACGCATACCGCTCCGCCTTCCAGCCTCGTCATGTCCAGTAAGTTCTGCACCAGGCCGTTCAAACGCCGCGCCTCTTCCTGCGCCGTATCGAGTAACTCCCGCTGCGTGGCGGCGTCTAACAAATCGCCATCTTCAATCAACGTATTCAGCGCCCCGCTAACCGATGCAAGCGGCGTCCGTAAATTATGAGATATGGAATTCAATAGCGCTGTCTGTAATTTCCCCGTCTCCTGGAGAAGTTCCGCGCGGCGCGCTTCCTCGGCAAGCAAGGCGCGGCTGATGGCTAGAGCCGCCTGATCGGCGAAAGCGCCCAACAACTCCCGCCGGTCCGCCGAAAGCGCCGCCTGCAACCCGTGCGACCACAGACCCAGCACGCCAATGGTCCCCTTATTCGTCTTCAGCGGAAGATAAAATGCCTTCGCGGAGGGCCAATGCCCCGTGGATTGTCCGGATTGCTCCCCGTTTCGCAAGGACCACATCGCGGCTTGCCGGTCTTCTTCTTCCATGTCTTCAAAACGAAAACCGCTGCTTGCGATCAACTTCTCCAGCCCTCTTTTGCCGGGCACCCCAATTAAAATGGGACGGGAGAAAGTCTCGCGAAAATGCCGTTCGATCGCTGCCAGCGTTGCCTTGAAGTCCTCCGCCTCCACCAGCGATCGCGTGAAGGAATACAGAGCCTCGATGTATATTTCCCGCCGTCGCGCCTCCCGCGCCTCCTCGCGCGCGCTCACCGCCAGTGTACTGACGATCAAGCCGATGACGAGGAACCCCGCCAGGGTGACCAAATCCCAGACGTCGCTCCACAGCAGCGACCGGAAGGGTGGGACGAAAAACCAGTTGAGCAACACCGCGCTACAGACTGCGGTGACCATCGCCGCCACACGCCCCCAGCGCAGGGCGCTGAAGACCACGGCCAGCGAGTAGAGTATCGCCAGGTTTGTGGCGGTCGCGGACCGCCCAATCCAAAGTCCGGCAAGCGTGGGTAGAGCGGCCGTGACTGCGCCCGCCAGGTACACCCCCCAGTTGCGTTCCCTCGGCGAAATACGGCGGAACTGGGACCACAGGACAGCCGGAAATGTTTGCTGGAGATTCGTTTGCATCAACAGCCCGCTAAGTGGTGTCCGATGCGCACCACTTTCATTTTATCGAACTTGCCGGTGAGGACGGCTCACCCTGCTACACTGGGGAATTCCTGCCATGTGCCAGACCAGCAAGGCCCTCTGGTTTGTACCGCTACTGCTTGCCCTCCACGCGGCCTCCGCCCGCGCGCAAACCACCGTTCCCGTCTCTGTCATCACGCAGTACAACGGACTGTATTTCTACGTCGATTCACACTCCTACAACGTCTCTCAGCAGTTCCAGTGGGCGCCGGGAAGCACCCATACCTTGGGGGTCCTCTCGCCTCAATACAGTTGCGGCGGTAAGTATACGTTCACCGGTTGGAGTACGGGCGGGCCGATGATGCAGACCGTAACTGCGCCCGCCTCGCCGGTAACCTATATGGCGAATTACTCCATCGAGTATGGTCTGACACTCGCCGTATCACCCGCCTCCGCCGGCACGGTGACTCCCAGCATAGTCCGCCCCGAAAACTATTACCCCTCCGGAACGATCCTCCAGGTGACCGCGACGCCTGCCGCCGGCTATGAGTTTGTCGGATGGACCGGCGAGTACAGCGGCACTGCCAATCCACTAACCATCCAGATGAACGGCTTCCGCGCGGTTACTGCCATCTTCCACAAGATCGGCGCTCCCACCGTCACCGTCACTACCAATCCTCCGGGCTACCCCGTCTTCGGCGACCAGGTACAGGGACCCGGACCTCAAAGCTTTGATTGGGCGGCCGGCAGCACGCATACCATCAGCACACAGTCCGTGATCCAGGTGAGTGATTCCTCGCGATACGTCTTCTCTTCCTGGAGTGACGCGGGACCGCTCTCGCATGCGATCACAGCCGGCTCTGCTCCAAGTCTCTATACGGCAAATCTCCTGGCCCAGGTCAAACTGTCAATCACAACATCTCCTCCCGCCGCTGGAACGATAACACTTTCGCAGGGTTCGGACGGCTGGCTGGATCAGGCATCCTCCGTGGCTCTTACCGCTGTTCCCGCCCCCGGCTATCGCTTCGCAGGCTGGAGCGGTGATAGTTCCACTAAGGACAATCCATTTCAACTCCTGATGGATACCGCCCACAACATTACGGCGAATTTCGTTCCCGCGGCTGCCTGTTCCCTCACCTTCCGCCGGCCCGGCACGTCTTTGGCATCTTTCGGCGACACCGGCCGTATCGATGTGGTTGCCGATGCCCAGTGCCCATGGGCTGCCTCGAGCGACGCAGGCTGGTTCAAACTGACTGCCGCTTCCGGCACAGGGAACGGCGCCATGCAATACGCCGCGGAGGCGAATGCATCCGGTCAGCCGCGCACGGCACATATTCAACTGTCCTCCGGATCGACTTACTCAATAGTCCAGGCAGCTTATGGATGTGGCTTTCAGTTAGACAGCGGGTCTCTTACAGTCGCGGCGGATGGTGGTCCATTCGCAAGTGTCGTGGGCGGTACGCCAAATTGCCGCTGGTCCGCATCCGCCGCGCCGGATTGGATCACTGTGGTTTC
This sequence comes from Bryobacterales bacterium, assembly GCA_020847975.1. Lineage (GTDB taxonomy): Bacteria > Acidobacteriota > Terriglobia > Bryobacterales > Bryobacteraceae > CADEFT01. The sequence continues at coordinate 38,272 of JADLBD010000197.1, forward strand.
CGGTGAAGGCCAGTCCGGCGGCTCACTCCACTTCACAGTTGCTCCGAATTCCGGCGGTCCTCGCACGGGGTCCGTCGTTGTCGCCGGCCAGACGCTAAAGATCCTTCAGAAAGGACCGGCGACCCCCGTTTCTTTCACTGATGTAACTTCCGCCCATCCTTTCTTCGATTACATTCAACTGCTGAACCGGCAAATCCCTAACGCCGGCTGCACGGCCAGCACGTTCTGTCCCGACGCGCCTACCACTCGAAGCCAGATGGCGGTGTGGATCATCCAGTCACTTTTCGGCGATTCCTTTAGCTTTTCCGCCGCTCCTTACTTTAGCGACGTTCCTTCTTCCCATCCCCAATTCCGCTACATACAGAAGATGAAAGACCTCGGAATCACCAGTGGTTGCACTCTCTCCACGTATTGCCCCAATGACGCCGTCACCCGCGGACAGATGGCGGCTTTTCTCATGCGTGCCCGCATGGGTGTTCCCTCCGGACAATCCTTCCCCTATCCGGCCTCTGCCTATTTCTCCGATGTCCCGGCGGCTGACCTGTTTTTCTCTTACATCCAAAAACTGCGGGAAGCCGGAATCACGAATGGATGCTCCGCCGCTGCATACTGTGCGGAGGAACCCACGACCCGCGGGCAGATGGCCGTATTTGTGGTGCGAACCTTCTTCACGCCGTAGCATCGTGGACGAGCGGCGGCCCGTGCACCCGACGCCGCCAACGGCATACGATATACTCCCTCGATGGACCGCAGGAGGGATCCGCGCATGCGTTTTGCCTGGGTTGTGCTCTTGGCCTCGGCCGCCTTCGGCCAGGAGGAAGTGAAGAATCCCCACACCTCTCCGTCGGATGTAGCCGCGGGAGCAAAGATCTTCCGCTCGCATTGCGCCGAATGTCACGGATTCGCCGGCGAAGGCGGCAGGGCGCCCAAACTGACCACGGGCGTGTTCTTCCACGGTGGCACGGATGCCGATCTGTTCCGCAATATCACCGACGGCATTCCGGGAACCGCCATGCCGAGCGTGTTCTTCTCCCAGGACCAGGTGTGGCAGATTGTGGCTTATGTCCGCTCGCTCAGCACAGGCAATGCGCGGCCGCCCTTGGGCGACGCGCAGCGCGGCGCACAATTGTTTCACCAGCAGAAGTGTACAGGCTGTCACCTCGCGCGTGGAGAAGGCGGCGTGAGAGGTCCGGATCTCTCGATGATCGGCTCCCAACGGTCGCTCGAATATCTCCGGCAGGCGATTCTCGAACCCGGCGCGAAGGTCCTCCGGGAATACTGGGTGGCGCGAATCACCACGGAAAACGGCTCGAAGTATGCCGGTTTCGTCCTGAACGAGGATACGCACTACGTGCAACTCCTCGATTTCTCTCACGGGCTCGAAACCTTGCCCAAACGCGAATTTCGAGAGTTTCATATCGAAAAATCTTCTGTCATGCCCTCCTATGGCGGGATATTGAGCGCGAAGGATGCCGATGACCTGGTCGCATATTTATGGTCGCTCCAGCGCCGGAAAGGAGACGAGCGATGAAACTCCCGGCATGGATATTCCTGTGCGGCGCCCTCGCCGTGCTGGAGTTGCCCGCGCAGGTGACGTTTGAGCGGCTGTTGAAAGCCGAATCGGAACCGCGCAACTGGCTGACGTACTCGGGCTCTTATAAGGGCTGGCGTTACAGCGCCCTCGATCAGATCAACCGTCAAAATGTGAAGGATCTGAAAGTGGCGTGGGTCTACCAGATGCCTGTTACCCACCGTGTGGAAACCACGCCGCTCGTTGTGGACGGCGTGATGTATCTGACCGAGCCGCCGTCAAATGTGGTGGCGCTCGATGCGGCCACCGGCCGCCAGTACTGGCGCTACCGGCGTAGCCTTCCGGCGAAGATCAATGTCTGCTGCGGCCAGGTCAACCGCGGCGTCGCCGTGCTCGGCGACCGCATATTCGTCGGTACGGTCGATGCCCACCTGGTGGCATTGAACGCCAAGACGGGAGCGGTGCTGTGGGACGTGGCAGTGGCGGATTACCGCACAGGCCACAGCATCACGGTGGCGCCGCTCATTGTGAAAGACATGGTGGTGACCGGGATTGCGGGCGGCGAATATGGAATTCGCGGCTTCCTCGATGCATACGACACGAAGACGGGGCAGCGGCGATGGCGCTTCTGGACCATCCCCGGCCCCGGTGAAAAAGGCCATGAGACGTGGCCCGGCGATACATGGAAGCACGGCGGCGGGCCGACCTGGGTGACCGGGTCGTACGACCCCGAGCAAGACCTGATCATCTGGGGCGTGGGGAATCCTTCACCGGACTGGAATGGCGATGCCCGCAAGGGCGACAATCTGTTTTCGGATTCAGCCATTGCCCTTGACGCCGCCACCGGCAAACTCAAATGGTACTTCCAGATGGTGCCGCACGATGTCCACGATTGGGATTCGGTGCAGGTCCCGGTGCTGGTGGATGGTGATTGGAAGGGCAAGCCGCGAAAGCTCGTCTACTGGGCGCATCGCAATGGGTTCTACTATGTGCTCGACCGGCAGACGGGCGAATTCCTGCTCGGCAAACCGTTCGCCACCCAGACCTGGGCCAAGAGACTGGATGAGCGCGGGCGTCCCGTTCGGAATCCCGGGATCGATCCGACACCGGAGGGCGTTTATGTTTGGCCCGGTGTGCAGGGAGCGACGAATTGGTATTCGCCTTCCTACAATCCGCTCACCGGGCTGTTTTATCTGACGGCCTGGGAAAACAAGGGCTTCTATCAAAAAGGTGAGGCCGAGTACATCGCCGGCAACCGCTATATCGGGAGTGTCCCAAAAATCGATCTCGATGACGAGCCCGGCTACGGCGTCATTCGCGCCCTTGACCCGAAAACCGGTGAGAAGGCCTGGGAATACAAAGTCCACACCAAGCCCTGGTCCGGAGTTCTCTCCACCGCCGGGAAACTGGTCTTTGCCGCAAGCGGCGGATGGATTACCCGCGACCGGCAGGAAATGGAAGCCTGGTTTTACGCGCTGGATGCGGAGAATGGCCGCGAACTCTGGCGCATCAACCTGGGAGGCGACATGTCGAGCAGCGCCATCACCTACCAGGTGAATGGAAAGCAGATGGTGACGATGTCCGCGGGCAGCGCCATCTTCACCTTTGCGCTGCCGTAAGCAGAGGAGGCGAACATGAGTGGAATTATGCGTCGGGATTGGCTCCGCGGGGTGACCGCGGGCTTGGGCGCTTCTGGAATATCACGGCTGGCGCCGGCGGCGACAACCGCCTCGTATCGAGACTGTGTCGTGGAGACGACGGCGGGAAACGTGCGCGGCTATACGAGTCACGGCGTCCACACGTTCAAAGGGATTCCTTATGGCGCTCCCACGGGCGGAGCAGCAAGGTTTCAGGCTCCGTCGAAGCCGAAGCCCTGGCCGGGCGTGAGGAGTTCATTGTCTTATGGACACATATGTCCCAATTCCATTCCCATTGCCAGCGGAGGCGACAACACTGCGCCGCGGGATGAGGACGAGTTCCTGCTCTACCGCTCCCACGGATACCCGGGCGCGGGCGAGGATTGCCTCCGCGTCAATGTGTGGACTCCGCAAATCAACGGCTCTCACGCGCACAAACGTCCGGTGATGGTGTGGATGCACGGCGGCGGATTCACGGGCGGCTCCGGCAACGACCTGCTGGCCTATGACGGAGAGAATCTTGCCCGGCACGGGGACGTCGTCGTGGTCACTCACAACCACCGCCTGAATTTATTCGGTTACTTGAACCTCATGCAGTTCGGCGAACGCTACACGGATTCGGCAAACGCCGGAATGCTGGATCTGGTGGCCGTGCTCGAGTGGGTGCGGGATAACATTGCGGGCTTTGGCGGCGACCCCGGAAGTGTGACGATCTTCGGCCAATCCGGCGGCGGCGCGAAGGTGGGAACGCTGATGGCCATGCCCGCGGCGAAAGGCCTGTTTCACAGGGCGGTTGTCCAGAGCGGTTCCTCCTTGCGCATGGCGATGCCCGAGGATTCAGCAAAATTCACCGCAAGTCTGCTTCAGCAACTGAACCTGAGCAAAACGCAGGTGGAGCAGCTTCATACGCTTCCCGCGGCGCGCCTGTGTGCGGCCGCGATGGCCATGAAGCGCCCGGCATGGGGCCCCACAGTGGACGGAGAGACACTGCCGCACCACCCGTTCGATCCGGAGGCGCCATCCGTGTCGGCTGGAGTGCCGATGCTGATCGGCACAAATCTCAATGAATTCGTCAACGGCGTCGACAATCCGGAAGTGGATACCCTGACCGCGGAGCAACTCCAGGAACGTGTGAGCAAGCTGTACGGGAGCAAGGCAGATCAGGTCATCGCCGCCTACCGGCGCGAATACCCGAAAGCGACACCCTTCGGCTTACTGGCGGCCATCTCCGCCGCGCGCCCGCGGCAGAACGCCTTCACACAGGCCGAACGGAAATCACACTTGGGGGCAGCCCCGGCCTACGAGTACATCTTCGGATGGCGCACTCCGATGTTGGACGGCCGCCCCGGAACGTTTCACAGTTGCGAGATCGCCTTCGTATTCGACAACGCGGACAAGTGCGTAAACTACACCGGCGGCACACCGGAGGCGCTGGCGCTGGCGAAAACCGTCAGCCAGGCTTGGATCCACTTCGCGCGCAGCGGCAACCCCAATCACGGCGGACTCCCGGAGTGGCCGGCATTTGCCCCGCACAAGAAGGCCGCGATGATCTTCGACAGGACGAGCGCCGTGCGCGAGGATCCGGAGGGAGAAGGACGGCGGATTATCTTTGGGACGTAGGATATGCCACTACGCGCGGTCGCTCCAGCGCCTGATCAACGGTGCTCCTTAGCAGGTCGAACGTGCACCTTGTGCTCGTTTTTCTGACCCCTTGAAGGGAAACAGATTTTGCGTCACCAAAGATCTCATTCACTCTTTCCGTAGGGAGCGCGTAGAAGTCCCACCCGCCAACGTCCAGCACGTTAGCGCGGGATTTGTCTTGTTCCGGATAGTGGCAAAATACATACAAATCCGCACAACGGGTCGGGCCGCCCTCGTACTTGCCAGTGGCGGGGTTCCAGACGATTGCTTTGCGAATTCCGAATCGAATCGGAGATGGCTTCTCCTGGCGCCAGCTTTGGCAGTCTGCGGCTGACTTTACTTCGATTCCCTTGCCCCGATACTGGAGATCGGCAGCGTCCCATTCGATCCTGGGTTTGTCTACCGCGCGGAGCGCAGCACCGACCTTCCAGCATTGGAATAGGAGTCCTGTGACTTACAAATGAGTGCGCCTCGGGGGACACCTCAAAACCGGCCAATGAGGGACACCTCAAAACCGGCCAACGGAGGTGAGGCAGGACAAGGTTAGTTATACCCTACCGGCAGCCCCGCCGGCAAACCAAAGTTCACGAGCTCA
>JADLBD010000198.1 GCA_020847975.1 Bryobacterales bacterium
TCAATGCCCGCCTCAAGGCGAGCACTTCGAATTCCAGCATCAACAGCGAATTCGATCTCACCGTCCACGGCAGCCTCTCGAAGAACCGCCTCGATGGAACCATCGGTTCCGGCGGACCCCTCATCAACCTCTCGAGTTCGAACGGCGCCATCCGCATTCAGAAGCTTTGAAGGGAGCCTCATTTCGCTCGTGCCCGCTCCATCACTCGAAAGCCTTGCGGCAATTGAAATGCGCCGCTTGGAGGTTCTGTGCCAATTCTTAAGTTGGATAGCTCCTCAATAGACAGAAATCGGGTGCCATTGCTCATGCTTCCTTCCATCTCAGACCTGACAAAAATACTCAATTCGGGGAGAACGCAACTCGTGCTGCGGTTCGTGGCCAACTGCCGGTCCACCACCAGACATTGGACTCCGTTGACGTTCGAGTACCCTTTTTCGAACTGGGCGTCCGGCTTCATACGCGGAATGGACCGCAGTCGTTGGACAATCGTAGCTTCGCCAATGGCGTAGTTCAGCGAATAGACCGTTCGTGATGCCGCGTCCAGTAAAGTTCCCGTATGCGGCGGGCACGATTTCGTCGAATCGATACGAATGTTTCTCACTTCCAATGTGGAGCCGTCCCTGCCGCGCATGGCCGTCCCCGTAAATTCCCTCAGGAGGACGCGGGATCCATCCTGTTTGACTTCATATTCGCGAATCGTGAGGTCAGCGGTGTAAGGCGTCCACTGTGCAGCGGCAAAGGGCGCGGAAAGAAGGACCAGGCATACCAATTTGCTCTTCATGGCAGTTCCTTTCATTGACCCTCGAACGCCGGTTGAAGGTCACGCGCAACTGCAGCCTGGCGCTGCCGGGCATCGGTCCCACAAAACCAGTATCTCGCCTCCCGGACGTGGCGGAGAAAACGTCTTGTTCCCAAACCGATCGCGTAAACCCGAACCGCCAACGCTAAACCAAACCTACAATCTCCCCCGCTTCATTCACATCCATATGCGCCGCCTGCGGATCCTTGCCCAGCCCCGGCATGCGCAGCATGTTCCCGGCAATCACCACCAGGAAGCCCGCGCCCGCTGACAGATGCACATCGGTCACCGTCAGAGTAAAGCCGCTCGGCGCGCCGAGAAGCTTGGGGTTGTCGCTCAACGAGGATTGCGTCTTCGCCATGCACACCGGCAGGCGCCCGAACCCGAGCGCCGCATATTGCTGCAACTTCTTCCGCGACCCCGATTCGAAATACACTCCGGCGGCCCCGTAAATGCGGCACGCCACGGCACAGATCTTCTCCTCGAGCGGGACCTCCGGCTCATACAGCGGCTTCGGACACACCGGCAGCGAAGCCGCATTCACCACCGCCTCCGCCAGATCCACGGCCCCCTCCCCTCCCCTCGCGAAGACGTCCGCTTCCACAGCCTCTACGCCCCTCTCCCGGCAATGCGCGCGAATCATCGCCAGATCCTCATCCGAATCCGAGGCGAAGCGGTTCAAAGCCACCACCACCGGCAACCCGAACGCCGCGAGGTTGTCGAGATGCTTGTCGAGATTGGCGAACCCGGCGGTCAGGCTCCCCCCACCCTGCGCCTCCAAGCCACGCACAGAGGCGATGAGCACCGCGGCGGATGGCTTGAGTCCCGAGGAGGGCATCACCAGGTCCATGTACTTCTCGGCTCCTAGGTCCGCCGCAAATCCCGTCTCGTTGATCACCCAATCGGCAAGTTGCAGACCCATCTTCTGGGCGATGACGCTGCTGGTTCCGTGGGCGATATTGCCGAACGGGCCGGCGTGGATGATCGCGGGAGTATGCTCCGTGGTCTGCACCAGGTTCGGCATGATGGCTTCGTTGAGCAGCACCATCATCGCTCCCGTCGCCTTGAGGTCTCCGGCCCGCACCGGTTGTCGGTCGAGCGTCAGTCCCACCACGATGTCCGAAAGCCGGCGCCGCAGATCTTCCCGTGAGGCCGCGAGCGCGAGCACCGCCATCACTTCGCTGGCCGCCGTGATCACAAACCCCGTTTCGCGGGGAATGCCGTCCGCCTTCCCCCCAAGCCCCACAATGATATGCCGCAGGGCGCGGTCATTCATGTCGAGAGCGCGCGGCCAGAAGATGTTATCCACGTCGATGCCGAGCGCGTTGCCGTGATGAAGGTGCGAATCGAGCATCGCGGCCAGCAGGTTGTGCGCTGAAGTCACCGCGTGGAAATCGCCGTTGAAGTGCAGATTGATCATCTCCGACGGGATGACCTGCGAACGTCCGCCCCCGGTGGCCCCTCCCTTGAGGCCAAAGACCGGGCCCAGGGAAGGCTCGCGCAGCGTGACGACGGCACGGCGTCCGGTGCGCGCGAATCCTTGAGCCAGGCCGATCGAGACAACGGTCTTCCCTTCCCCATGGCTCGTCGGAGTGATGGCAGTGACAAGGATCAGCTTTCCTCGCACCGGACGGTTCCCGTCGAGAAGCGCGAGATCCAGTTTCGCCGTGAACTTGCCGTAGTACTGAAGATGATCTTCCGCGATGTCCAACTGATCAGCAATTTCGCGGATGGGTTTCAAAAGTGCGGACATGCGAGGGTTAACCGGCCTCCTCATTGGCGCGCCGCAGCAGCGAGCGCATGTAGGCGATGCAATACGCGGTGCCGGCGCGGCGGATTCCTCTATCCCCGGCGAGTTGAGGAACATGATCGGGCACCGCAGTGCCGTTGAACCGCACCTTGCGCAAGGCCTTCATCACTTCATACATATTCATGTATCCGTCGTCGGGGAACGTCTCCACAAAATGCGGCATCGCGCTGCTCACGTTTCGGAAGTGGGCATCGAGGATCTTGCCGCGCCCGCCGAAATCCGCGATCATCTCGAAAACGTTCTTCCCCATTTTGCCGCCGCCTTCGGACCACGTGCCGATGCAGAAGGTGAGGCCCCAGCACTTGCTGGCCCCCGCGATCTGTTCGGCCCGGTGGTAGCCTTCGTAGTTCACAAAGAGTTTGGCGACCCCATTCATTTTCGCAACTGGCGGATCGTCCGGGTGAAGAGCGAGTTTGACGTTGGCCTTTTCCGCAACAGGGAGCACGGCCTTCATGAAGTAGGTGTAGGTGCCCCAGATGTCTTCGGCCGAATACTCGCGCTCGAACGCCTGTTTCTCCACCTTCGCGCGAAAGTCCGCCAGATCGAACTGACGCGCCCTGTAGCCGCGCGGGCTGAGCACTTCGGCGGTGGTATAGGTGTTGGCCGGATGCCAGTCGTAGTTCGAGACCGGAATGCCCAGGCGCCCGCAATCGCGCAGAAACGTGCAGTAGGTTTCGATCAACTCGTCCCGCTTGCCGCGGCCGAGTTGCACGTCAGCATGCCGGTAGGCATAGTGAACTCCCGAGTAGATCTTCATCTGGAACCGCGCCAGGCGATCCTGCGTGGCCTTGATGAACTCGTAGGTGGCATCGCTGTCGAACTCGATGCGGCACCACCGGATGCCGATCTGCTGAAGGAAGAGCAGGTCTTCGTCCGTCATCGAGCGGATGGGCATGCGGTGGGAGAGTTTGATGTTCGATGGATCGTATTCGTCGATCACCGTTCTCTTCTGCGCGGACGGCGCGGGCGCCGGGGCCAGAGTTGGCAGGAGGGCCGATTGCAGCAGACGGCGGCGAGTAGGCATAGCCGATTCAGAATATCATCAAGATTGTGACAAAGTACGAAGTTTCCACTTTGGCGGGAGGCTGTTTCTGGTGCCTGGAAGCGGTCTTCATTGAGATGGAGGGCGTTGTTTCCGTCGAGTCCGGCTACATGGGCGGCCATCTACCCAACCCCACCTACAAAGAAGTCTGCACGGGCGGCACCGGCCATGCGGAGGTGGTGCGGGTGACCTTCGACCCCGCCGCCACCACGTTTCGCGAACTGCTCGAGGTCTTCTTCTCTATCCATGATCCCACCACGCTCAACCGGCAGGGCAATGACACGGGACCGCAGTACCGCAGCGCTATCTTCTATCACTCCGCGGACCAGAAGCGGACAGCGGAAGATCTGATTCGCGAATTGACCGAAGAGGGAGTGTGGAGCGATCCGATCGTCACCGAAGTGACCCCAGCCTCGCAATTTTGCCTGGCCGAAGATTATCATCAGGAATACTACCGGAACAATGGCAGCCAGCCCTACTGCATGTTTGTGGTGGCTCCGAAGGTGAAAAAATTCAGGGAAAAATTTGCGGCCAAATGCAAACCGTGAGGAAAATTCGATGAAGCGGCGAACATTCTTGAAGGCGGCGGCTGGATTCGCGCTCGGCAGCCTGCCGCTCAACACGTTAGCGGCTAAGCAAAAGGGCAAGGTGAAAATCACCGATGTGAAATGCATGATCGTGCGCGGCACATGGGATTGGAACCTCATCAAGATAGAAACCGACGCCGGGATTCACGGTATCGGCGAGGCCTATTGGGGCGCCGGCGTGAAGGACATTGTGCTCAACCAACTGAAGCCGCTGGTAGTAGGTGAGGACCCGCTCAACGTCGACAAACTGTACACCAGGATGATCATGATGAGCGCGGGTGCGGGAACGCAATCGGGTGTGGCGGTGACCGCGGCGAGTGGGATTGAGATCGCGCTCTGGGACCTCGCCGGGCGGATCCTCGAAACCCCCGCCGTGAATCTGTTGGGCGGCCGCTTCCGCGACAAGGTCCGCTTCTACCGCACCACGCAGGCAGTGAACAACGTCGAGGACATGCAGCAGTGGCGGGACCTGGTCCAGGAGTCCAAAGCGGAGAAGTACGGCTGGACAGCGTTCAAGTTTCAGGGAGACGGTATCCCGCCGAAGGCCGATCCGGGCTACTCCGAACCCGGCCACGACCGCTATACCCGCGGGCTCACTTTGAAAGACCTGCGGCGCATCGCGAAAGCCATGGAAACGGTGCGCGATGCCCTCGGCCCGGATATCGACTTCGCCGTCGAGGCGCATTGGAAGTACGATGTCCGCGACGCCATCAACATGGCCAATGCCATCGCTCCGGTCAAACCGATGTGGCTCGAGGATCCGGTGCCCCCGGGCAATCCGGACGCCATGGCCCGCGTCACGCATGCCGTCGATGTGCCGGTTTGCACGGGCGAGAATCTGTACACCCGCAACGAATTCCGCCGGCTCATCGAGTTGGAGGGGACTGACGGCGTCCACCTCGACATTCCAAAGCTGGGCGGGCTGCTCGAAGCCAAACGGATTCACGACATGGCGGATCAGTATTACATCTTTACCGCCGCCCATAATCCGGCAAGCCCCGTGGGGACCATCGCCTCGTGCCACGCCGCCGCCTCGATGCGCGACTTCCGCATTCACGAACTTGCAAAGTGGGTGGACTGGTGGCCGGATCTGGTGGTGCGCGAAGGACCTTTCTGGGAAGCTGGTTATTTCCACATCCAGGATAAGCCGGGCTACGGCATCGAGTTGAATCCCGACGTGGCGAAGGCCCACCTGGCGCCAGGGGAAGTGTGGTGGGGGTAGTGCCTCAGGCCACCGTGACCAGATTCTCGCAAATACCCAGGTGCGCCACCCGAAAGCTACATCAAAAAGGAACCGGCATCTTGCGACGCCATCGATGTCAATCCCATGCCTCGCCGCCGAAGCCCGCGGCGGAAACGGCAATCTGATCGATCTCGAGCGGCTGGAGTATAGGCCTGTGACGCTCTGATACTCCAGCCTGCTCCACGTCAGTCTCCGCTGACCCGGGGTTGCTGTGGCGGCCGGCTCGCCGCGAGTTGTCCGACGCTGACGTGAATCGTCGGCATCGTGCCCTGATCGAGCGAGTTCTTCACCGCCTCATCCGAGTGGAGTTTCTCCAGCTTCTCCTTCAACAACTGGCGGCGGAGCCGCTGCTCGAATTCGGCAAGTTTCCGCTCGATCTCCGACTTCTTCTTGTGGTTCACCACCATGTCTTCGCGATAGCGCTTGAGGAAGTAGCTGATCGTCTCCGTGCGGATCTTGATGGAGCCCGTCGGCTTGTTCTCGTCGATATCTTTGAAGCAGAAATACGGAGTGCCGGAATGCTCCACCACCTCCTCCACCACGGAGTAGATGGGCGCGTCGTGGCCGCACTTGAAGCTCGAAAGCTCCAGCGCCACCAGGTTGGGATGCCGCGCGACATACTTCGCTGCCCACACCTTCCGCGAAGTGTTCTCCGAATACGAGTTCTTCCACACGTCCGTAATCGCCATCGGGTCCGGGATCTCGCCGTTCTTCACTTCATCGCCGAACAGCCGCCAGACGATGTCGTCATCCACCGGCAGCGCATCCATGGTGAAGACGGGATATCCCAGCTTCTGGAACTCTTCCAGAATTTCATGGTTCACTCCAGGATCATTGTGATAGGGCCGCCCGAGCAGCACTACCCCCAAACGGTCCTCGCGCTCCAGTTGCTCCAGCACCTCACGGCCGGCGCCGCGCAGAACAACGTTATTGAAGTAATCGAGCGCCCTGTACCCCTCCCGGATCGCGCGCGCGTTTTCCTCCGCCGTCAAGCCGAGTACGTCCTTGAACTCTTCGTACATCTGCCGCTCGAACATGTCGGGCTTGGAGATGTTGACGAAGGTATCAAGGTACTTGACGCCCTTCTCGGCAAACAGATCGCCTTCCTTCGTGAAGGCAGCTTTCACCGCTTCCGGCGTAGCCGCCACCGTGGGGCATGACCGCGTCGCCTGAACATGGCTCAAATCCGACGTGAGGCAGTCGATCATCGGGAAAAAGATAAAGTCCAGCGGCTTCTTCGCGTGATGCGTATAGAGCAGGTTGTGGACGTGCGGAATGCCCAGCTTCGACGGGAAACAAGGATCGATCGACCCGCGCTTGGCCCCTTCTTTGTAAAGCTGTTCGGAGGTGTAGTCCGACCAGATCAAATGCTCGCCTTTCACGCCCAGCGAGACGAAGTAGCCCGTGAATACCGGAGCCTGCGAGTACATGTTCAGCACGCGCGGCATTCCGATCCGGATTTCGCCGCGGCGCTTCATCAGTTCCGCCCGCTTCTTCTGCGCCTGCGTGAACTGGAACTTCGGCAGCGGGTCCGCCACCAGCGGAACTTCGGGAGCCTTGAACACCTGGCGCGCGGCGATCTCGACGAAATTCGGGTTCGCCTTCTTTACCGTGTCCAGTTTTCCCTTGATGTTCCTCATCTCGTTGATATCTTCCACCGTGCCTTTTTCGCAGGTAGAGATGATCAGTCGCTGCGACCCCACTTCGAGCGGAACCTTCGTCTTCTTCGGAATGTACGAGTTCTCCGAAAGAACGGTCGTCTTCACGTCAATGAACGTCCGCAGGCACTTGTTCTTGCAGAAGTAGCAGCGAGTGGCCTCATTGCGCGTTGTTTTGTACTCGATCTTCTGGACAGCATCGAGGCCGATGAAGGTGGATTGGCGCCCGTTGTCCGACAAGCGCCCCGCTTCGAGCGCCGCCCCGATTGCGCCTGCCTCCCCGCAATGCTCGTGGACAATCACTCGGGCAGGAACTTCCTTCCCCTTGAACCGCGATTCAATGAAATCCACCTGCGCCTTCACCGCCGCCAGGTTGTACTGCGTTCCGCCTTGCAGCAGGAACGTCGTCCCAATCGCGGAAAGATTCGGGATCTGCGAAACGTACAGCCAGATGTTCTTCGGCAGCACGTTGCACAACCCCGCCATGATCTCTTCCGGCTTCCAGCCCTGCCGCTGAAAGTCCACGATGTCGGACTGCATGAACACCGCGCAGCCGTAGCCGAACGAAGGGAATCCAGTCGCGCCGAAGGCGATATCGGCGAACTTCTCCACCGGGTGCCCGAAGCCCTGCGCCGTGGATTGCAGGAAGTAGCCGTTGCCCGCCGAACACTGCGTGTTCAGCTTGAAGTCCTTCACGCGGCTGTTCTTCAGGATGATGATCTTGATGTCCTGCCCGCCCACGTCGCAGATGACGTCCACATTCTGGTAGAAATGGAGCCCGGCCTGTGTGTGGGCCACCGTTTCCACCACCGCCGCGTCCGCGCTGATCACGTCGCGCAGGATGTCCTTCGCGTACCCTGTTGTCCCCACTCCGAGGGTCTTCAGGCTCGCCCCCTGATCCGTCACCTGCTTCTCGAGCTTGGCGAAGATCTCTTTCGTATCTTCAATCGGGTTGCCCTTTGATAGTTGATACGCTTTCGCCAGGATCGGCCGGTCCTTGCCAATCCCGAGCAGAACTGCCTTCGTGGAAGTGGATCCCCCATCTATGCCGATGAACCCTTCAATCACTTCGCCAGGCTGAAACGTCGCCGGCACAAATTTCTTGTGCCTGTACTTTGCCTGGAACGCCGCCAACTCTTCTTCACTCTTCGCCAGGCCGCCGCCTCCGCCGCGTTTCTTCTTCTCTTCCTCGCGGCCCACTTCCACGTACCACTTGAGCTTTTCGTAGCCCTTGTAGCGCCCCACGTGGTCGTCTTCGGTCTTGCCGAACTCGACAGCCCCGATGGCCGCGAAATACTGCGCGTTGTCCGGCGTCCGAATCAGGTCTTCCGGTGGCACGCCCTCCGGGAGAGGATAGTTGCGCTCCTCCCAGATCTTCGGAATGTTGTGCTTCCAGCAATCCCGCATCCCCGTGATGTAGGTATTCGGGCCGCCCAGCAACAACACTACCGGACGCAGCGTGTTTCCGCGCGTCAGCACCGAAAGGTTCTGCATCACGATGGCCTCAAACAGCGATGCCATCAGTTCGTCCGCCGGAACCCCGCTCTTTTGCAGTCCGTTGATATCCGTCTCGGCAAACACGCCGCACTTGCCGGCCACGGGGTGCAGTTTCAACCCCTTGTAGCCCATCTTGCACAGCTCTTCGGCCGGAATCCGCAGCTTGGCGTTGATCTTGTCAATCACCGCGCCCGTGCCTCCGGCGCACTTGTCGTTCATGGACGGGATCTTCTTCTTGCGTCCCGTCTCCGGATCCTCTTTGAAGATGATGATCTTCGCGTCCTGCCCGCCCAGTTCGATCACGCTGCCGGCCTCGGGGTACAACTTCTCGACAGCCAGCGAAACCGCATTCACTTCCTGCACGAACTTCGCCCCAAGGTACTTGCCAAGCCCGTTGCCTCCGCTGCCGGTGATGAACATTCGGCAGCTTTCCACCCGGAAAGCTTCGATCTCGTTCTCGAAACGTCTGAGAAACTCCAGTACCTTTTCCGGCTGCTTGGTATCGTGGCGTTGATAGTCCCGCCACATTATCTCATCGGTCGCCGCGTCCATCACTACGGCTTTCACCGTTGTGGACCCCACGTCCATGCCGACCATGAACTTTCTTTCCATTGCTGCTCCTTCAGGCAGTACGAGAAAAAGTGTATCTTACGCGGTTACCGCCGCCATCACCTTGGGCTGCCAGCCTTCCTTCTCCATCCTTTGCGCAATGTGCAGGACAAAGTTGGCGGCCGCGCCGACGGTTCCCTTGCTGTGCGGCACATGGTACATCGGCCGTTTCACTTCGGGATGCTCGTCGACGAACTCGCGGCAGATCTCCAACGTCAGGCCGGTCTTCGCAAGCGCTTCCTGGAATTCCAGCTTCGCCTTGTTCTTCGCTTCGCCGAGGGCCATCTGCACCCGGCTGTGGGCGTTGATTTCACCTTCGCCGGACGTCTCGATGGGAATGTAGATCATGTCCTTGTACAGACCTGTTACCGCCGCCTGCGCTCCGTCCGATTGCGTCGAGGGCATGCAGCCGAACGGCTTCAGGCTCAGCACCATGTGCGCCAGGTCTTTGTTCGAATAGTAGATGTTCTTCGCCACCTCGAGATGGCCTTCTCCGCCGCCCGCGCGGGAATTGTAGAACGGATGCCCCATGCGCTGCAGTTCATACTGATCCGCAAGGTGGTGCGCAATGCCGCCCAACGCGTCGATCACTCGGTGGTACTCGCGCTTGAAGACCGCCTCCGCCACCTTCAGCTTCGCCACCTTGTTCCGGAAGCCGAATTCGATCTTTGCGCGCTTGTCCAACCTCCACAGCGGCGGCAGCGTCACCCCTTCCTCCAGCCCTTTCGTATCGTGGTAGCGCTGGATCACCTGGTGGATCATGTACATGATCCACGTTCCGATCGGCTCCACCAGCACCTGCGCGCCTTCCCGCTCGAGGAACCGGAACATGTTGAAGTTGCCGTCCCCTTCCGTCGTCTGCGCCCAGAACTCACCGGTGATCTTCACGATCGGTTTCACCCGCAGCCGGTCCACTTCCACCTCGTTGAACATGTCCCGGCAGTGGTGCAGCGAAGCCGTGATGTCATCGCCCTTGAGTTGGTCGATGAACTTGCCCATGTACTCCGCGGTATCCTTGAATCCGCCCAGGAATCCCGCCAGATTATCCCCTACCTTCCAGGGTTGCTTCTTGCGGAACACTTCCTGCATGTAGTCGGTCACCCGGTCCAGCACTTCATCGGTTTCGCCGGCGGCCGCTTCATAGGGCCGGATGTGATAGGCGACCTCGTTGATGATATCCCCACAGTTCATCGCGTTGAGGATGCCCAGGAAGAAGTCCAGATTCATCTCGAGGCCGGCCTCGGCGTCGGATTGCGACAAGCCGCCCGATTGCTGGAACAGCAGCACACGGAATCCGTCAAACCCGGCATTCCGCAGCGCCAGGCGGTATTCGGCTTCGTACATCCCAAACCGGCACGGGCCGCAGGCGCCCGCCGTAAAAAACACGTAACGGTCAACGATCTCCTGCTTCGTCAGCCCCTGCTCTTCCAGGCTTTGCAGATACTGCACGAGATTGCCCACAGTAAAGTACGTCGGGTTGCATTGCCCGTTGTTGCCGTACTCCTTGCCCAACTGAAATGCCGCCACGTTCGGCGTCGGCAGCGCCTCGGCCAAATAACCCAGCCCTTCCAGCGCTCCGTGAATCAGCTTTTCATGCTTCCACGTAAGCCCGCCGAAAAGCAGGGTCGTATGACCGCGCTGATTTGCCTTGAAGTACCGCTCCGCTGGCCGTTTGAAGTGATGCACATCTCGTCTCTCGAGACCGGCTTCAAGCTCCAACCGGGCCCGTTCCTCGGCCAGGCGCTGTTGGATGATGTCTTCAATCGAGCTGCTGATTTGAACCAAACCGGGTCCCAGGCTCGGTTTGGGTTCGAATGGCTGCGTACTCATTTGTATAGCCTTTCTTAGCTTACGTTTTCGGTCAATCTCGGACGACTACAGTGCTTCCCCAGTATGTAGCAGTTTGGGCTATGGAAAAGGGAATGGGAACCAAACTTCATTGAACGGTAAAGAATCACAGTGAACGGGGAAGGAAGGGGGTGAGTGGTTCGTACCAAGACGAGGTTCTTGGGGGACCAAAATGATCGCATATCGCCGCTAACTGTACCCTGGCTCACTGTCTTCTGCCCTAGATATAGACTCGCTTCACGCGCGCACTTATCCCACACAACACACTATACGTAATCGTACCCGTTGCTCGCGCCAGATGGCGAGCGTCTTGCGTCACTTCCCCTTCCGTCCCGATTACCGTTACTGCATCCCCCGCCTTCAACTCCGGCGCATGCGTGACGTCGATCGTCGTCAGGTCCATCGACACCGCCCCCAGGATCGGTGTCAACTTACCCCCGGCGATCATCCGCCCCTTGTTCGACAACCGGTGCGGCAATCCGTCGGCGTATCCGATGCCAACCACCGCAATCCGCATGTCCCGCTGCGCCCAATACATCGCGCCGTAGCCTAGCGGAGAGCCCCGCTCCACCTCCTTCACCAGCACGATCGACGCCTTCCAACTGAGCACCGGCCGCACGTCCAGAGAAGGTTTCGGCGCCTCCCCCTTGCCTGGAGTCCAATAGCCGTACAGCGCGATCCCCGGACGCACCATGTTCTGCCACGCTTCCCGCCGCGCCAGAACCACAGGATTCGTACTCGACAGATGAACATAGCGCGGAAGGACGCCGGCCTCGGCCAGTTGGTCCCGAATGAGACGAAAGGCTTCCATCTGCAATTCGGTCTGAGGGGAGGTGAAATCAGCCGAGGATGCGAAGTGGCTCATCAGCCCCTCCAACCGCGCTTCGTGCGTTCCCCGCACGGCATCCAGAATCTGTTCCGCCCCGGACCGCGTCCCCATGCGTCCCATGCCGGAATCGATCTTCAGGTGATACGCAATCGGACCTAACCGCGAGATCTCCGCCAGGTCGTGAACCGCCGGCGTCAGTTCATACTCCCGAAGCAAAGGACGCTCCCAGGGCAGCACCCCGCCCATCACCAGCACTCTCGCATCGATTCCCGCCACACGGAGAGCCATGCCCTCATCCACGCTGCTTACAGCCAGCCAGTGCGCCCCTGATTCTGTCAGCACGCGGGAAACTTCGGCCGCGCCATGGCGGTAAGCATCCGCTTTGACCACGGGCATCACTTCCACGCCCGCGCCCACGGTGCGCTTGATCGCGTGATAATTGGCCGCCAACTGTTCCCGCGAGATCTCTACCCAACACCGCAGACCCTCACTCATTTCGTCAGCTCCACAAACAGATCCTCGTAGGCTTTCGTGACGGCATCCCAACTATAGCGCTCTTTCACCCGCCCCATTGCCTTCGCCCCCCATTCCGCCCTCTCCTCCGCGCTCATCCGCAAGACCTCTTCCATCTTCACCGCCAGCTCTCCGGATTCGAACGGAATCCCCACCCCTCCGGCCACCTCGGCGTTCTCCGGCGTGTTCAAGTAGAGCACCAGGCACCCACGCCCCATTGCTTCAATCAGCGCCGGATGCGTCCCGCCCACTTCCGTGGCGTGCACGTAGGCCAGGCAGTGCGATTGCAATTCGTGATACCCGTCTCCATAGATCGCTCCGGGAATCACCACGCGCGGATTGCTCGTATCACGGACGCGGCGGATATACTCCTGCGAGTAAGGCGCATCGCCAATCAGCGCCAGTTTCACATCCGTTTCCAGGTTCTCAATAGCTCCCACAGGGCCCGCCGGCCCTTCGGCATCGGAAGGAACCCCCGCATCCACCGGCCGGCGAGGCTCCGTTGTGCGAGCGAGATCCTCAAAGGCTTCCCGCACCAGCAGCGGGTTGTTCTCCGGCTCGAACCGCGTTACATACAGAAAATACCGTCCGGCATCGAGACCGAGCACGGGCAGTATGCTCCCCGTCTCCACTTTTCCGATAGGAGCCCCGTAGGAAATGCACACGGTTTGTTTCCCGTATGTTTCCAGGTAATACTCGGCGATTTTCTCCGCGTCACTGATCGCTTGCGTCGGAAAAATCGTCGCCATCCGCTCGGAGAGCCGGTACCATGCGCGGGCAAGCCGGTTCCACTTCTTCCGCCTCCGCTCGATGCCGTCCACGTTCAGCGCCACCGGGATTCCCACAACGCGCGGCATCCACGTAAACACCGCGTTGGCCGCATTGCAATACAATGCGACGTCTGCCCTGTGTACAAGCAGATGGAGCGTCGAAAGGGCGCTGTGCGCCAGCGTATCGAGATACTTGTGACGGATCGTGGGAAGATGGACCAACTCCACCCCGAGATACGTGCGCGCCGGAAAAGGGTTGCGGCAATATACCGTGACCCTATGCCCGCGTCTCACCAGCCGCGACGATAATTCCTCCGCAAATGTCTCGAAGCCACCGTAATTCGCCGGAATGCCCCTTGTTCCGAGAATTGCAATGTGCACGGGCTACTCAACCCCGGGCGGCTTTACTCCGCACGGCAACCCGCTGCCGGACCTTCGGGACGGGCATACTCACCGGCTCATAGGCAAACCACGTGGCAATGTATTCGTCGCTCACCCGCCTCCGGCTCATGATCTCCTTGCGCTTGCCCCACACCTTGCTCCAGTTCCTCGCCAGGTACCAGAACGCCTTCAGAGACGAATGCTCCCTCGTCACGCAGCATACAATCACCACCAGGTCCCGCCACAGAATCGAGGGCAGGTTGCGCCAGTAGAGATGCCCGCTGATGTTCTTGATGCGCATCAGGAACCGGTTCTTCACCGAGTGCATGTTGATCGCCGCCGGCAACGCCCTGCGGTTGCCCGGTAATACCGTCCGCACATGGTAGCCTCGCGCCGCCGGCGTATAAAGGCACTTCCAGCCCATCAACTGCGCCCGCCATGCCACGTCCGCATCTTCGCGATAGGTGAAAAAGTCGGCGTCGAAGAACTCGCCGAACACCGAAATGTCGTCAATCATCTCCCGCCGGTACAGCGCCGCGGCCGCCGTGGCGCCGAACACGTATTCATGACGGACATAGTGCCCGTTGTCCACTTCCCGGCTGCCGCGATCCAGATGACGCAGCATTGGCGTGAAGTAAATTCCCGTCGAATCCACCAGTTGTTTCTCCGGCAGATCGAAGTTCGCCGTGATGGTCAGCAGTTTCCCGCAAACCGTCCCTACCTTCGGATCCATCTGCCCCGCTTCCACGAGTTCCGAAAGAAAGTCGGGCAGCATGAGAACGTCCGGATTCAATGTCAGGACCCAATCGCTGCGGGACATGCGGATCGCCTGATTCTGCGCGCCGGCGAATCCGATGTTCTCGTCGTTATACACAATCCGGCAGCGGTCCTCGAACTGTTCCAGGATGTCGATCGTTCCATCCTTCGAGGCGTTGTCGATGACTATGATTTCCTTATGTTTGTACCGTTGGGCCAGCACCGATTCCAGGCATCGTTTGATGAACCGGCCGCTGTTGTACGTCACAATCGTGACGGATACGGAATCGCTATAGGACATGAATATGAGCCTGGTCTTTGATTGTTCGGTCGAAACAGTCACTCAAACCGCCGCTGCGAAACAGCAAACAACGGCCAGCCAGACGAATCACCTTACCGTAAGTTCGAATCGATCTTAGCGCACCCCGAAGAGGGATCCCCGCTAACAAACGCAGCAAACTCCCTCCCGCGACGGCGAGGCATACCAGTGCTGTCCGGTTCCGCGGAAAGTGTTTACAGGCATATTTGAGAAGGCTAGCATACCAGTACACCTCCCTGCTGCCCCAGTCCAGTTTGCCGGCCGAATGGCCGCCCAGGTGGCGCGCCGAAGCGGCCGGCTCGTAACGAATGCGCAACCCCTTATCAACCAACCTTCGACAATAATCGACATCCTCGAACCAGATGGGGAAAAATCGTTCGTCAAAACCTCCAACGGCCTCCCATGCATCCCGCCGCGTCAAAAAGAATGCGCCGGCAGGCTGCTCCACATCACATGCCCGGTCCTCCGCCAGATCCAGATAACGGTACCGCCGGTTCACGGGATTCGTCCGCCAGATGCGATTGATACCGAGAACCTCGAACATGAGCGCCGCCGGCGTGGGAAGACGGCGCACGGAGAATCCAAGCTGAAAAGACCCCTTCTCATCCAGAAGACGTCCCGCTGCCGCGGCCACTCCTTCGCTCGAGCAGGACTCCACCAGAACCTCGATTCCCTTCTCCACCACCGCATCCGGATTCAGTAACAGCACAAACGGATGCTTGGTTGCCCCTATCCCCTGATTGACTGCCGCCCCGAAGCCCCTGTTCTCCGCATTGGCGATCACGCGCGCCCCGCTGCGCGACGCCGCCTCCGCCGTGCCGTCCTGCGACGCGTTGTCGACAACAACCACTTCCATTCCCTGGCGCAAGCAGGATTCGACGCACGGCCCGATCACTTCGGCGGATTCGTAGGTGACAATCACCGCGGCTGCCTGGTCTTTCATGTCAATGCAAAATAGAGCCGCCAGAACAGATCATACCCCGTGCTTTCCTGCAGCGCCCGGATATCCGACTCGCATGCTGCCAGGATGTCGTGCAGCCCGACGTTATCCCGGCGCCCGGAGGCCCGCATCCTCCCGACCCCTTCCCTCTTCCCCTGGAACCACGCCCATCCCGCCCCGTGGCGCGCGGCCAAAGCCCCCCACAGCAGTTGCGCCACCAGCACCTGCCACCCATACCGCCGGACCCAGTTCCGCGGATAGTGTTTCGCCACAATCAGCATCTGGTTCCGCGACAACCGCCGCACCGTTTCCGGATTCCAGAAGCCTAACGTGGCGCTCCCGAGGTGGTACGCTTCCGCCTTCGGCTGATACACCCCGGAACAGCCGGCCAACGCGCACCGCAATCCGAACTCTACATCCTCCAGGTACGATTCGAACTCCTCATCGAGAAGCCCCACGCGCTCGAATAGCGCGCGCCGGAAAATGGCCGCCGTGAACGGAACGAAGAAAACCTTCCGCGGCACGTTCCACCCCGGACCGTCGGGACGATTGTTCCCCGCTCGCCACGCGCATGCCCCGCGGCAGAGCAGGTCATAGGCGCCGTCCAGAATCCCGCTCTCCCCAGCCCGCATCAGCTTGCTCGAAACGAACCAGCAGTCTTCGGCCGTGGCTTCCGGCAGAAGCCGCTCCATCCACTCCGGCCCGACGCGCACGTCGTTGTTCAGAATCGCCACCCATTCGCCCGCGCTCTCTACAATTCCCCGGTTCACCGCATGGCTGAATCCTTTGTTCGCCCCAAGGCGGATCACCTTCGCGCCGGCGCACTCGGCGGCCTCGGCCGAGCCGTCCGTCGACCCGTTGTCCACCACGATAACCTCCGCCGGCGGCCGCGTCTGCGCGCGCAGGTCCTCCAGAATCTGCTCGAGCAGTTGCCGCCTGTTCCAGTTCGGGATCACCGCGCTGACCGTCATCGCCGTTTGCGCCGCGCAAAACGCTTCCGCAGCAGAAACCAAAGATTATAGAACCCGTCCCGCCAGGGATTTAACTTGATTTCCCCCAGCCGCGACGAATATTGAATGGAGATTTCCTGAAAACGCACTTTCGGATTCTTCAGCGCCTCGATCTTGATTTCTTCTGAAAACGCCATGCTATCCGATTCGAGATTCATCTCCTCGAGGATGGACCGCCGGAACACCCACATGCCCGATTGCGAATCCCGCACCCACCGGAAGTACAACAGCGACATGGCGATCGACAGCACCAGGTTGCCGAACTTGTGCTTGAAGCTCATCGCCCGGCGGTCGCGAACCGGAAAGCGCGAAGCGTTAAGAAAATCCGCCTCCAGGTGAAGGAACGCCTCCAGCAAATAAGAGATAGCGTCAGGCGGATAGCTGTGGTCGCCGTCCAGGGTGATGATGACGTCGCCGGTCGCCTCGGAAAACCCCCGCTTGTAGCTGCGCCCGTACCCCCGCACATCTTCCCGGATCACCCGCGCGCCGAAGGACCTCGCCACCTCCGCCGTGCGGTCCGTCGAGCCGTTATCGACAACAATGACCTGGTCCACAAACTCCGGCATCCGCCGGAGAACCTGCTCAATGCCCTGTTCCTCGTTGAGACAGGGGATGACTACGGTGATCGAGAGGCCTTTGTACAAGCTGTTATTGTAGCCGGGTTACAGGCGGCTGAAGAGATCAGCCACGGGCAGGGACCACCCCGGCAGCAGCGCGCTTTCCATGGTCGCCGAACTCGTCAGATGCCGCACCTCGGAAGCCGTGTGCACGTACAGGTGCTTCGTCTCCGGATAGATCACCCACACCTCGGAGATGCCCGACTGCAGATAGATGCCGATCTTCTTGTCCACGCCATATGCGGATTCCGAAGGAGAGACGATCTCCACCACAATCGCCGGCATCTCGGAAACCGGCACTTTGAAGTGATCCATCCTCTTCCATGCCTCTGCCGGAAGCACAGCCAGGTCCGGCCGGAGCCGGCTCTCGCCGAAGGCGAACTCCGTGTCTGGCAACACAGCGCCTCCCTGCCGGCGAACGGTAAGCCCCAATGCAATAATGAGGCTCGTCAATAGGTCGTTGTGAACAGGATTCGCACTCGACACTTCCACCATCTCCCCATGCAGCAGTTCATAGCGCAGTCCTTCCTCGGACGGCAGTCTGTCGAACTGCTCAGCGGTCATCAGCGATGTCGTGGCCATAACTCCTCCCTCCGGCCTGCGCGTTACCTGATCTTCTCGTCCTTGGCTACCTTTCCGTCGCGAATGTAGACCACGCGGTGCGCATGCATCGCGATGTCCTGCTCGTGCGTCACCAGCACGATGGTGTTTCCCTGCTGGTGCAACCGCTCGAAAAGACTCATGATCTCCACGCCCGTCGCCGAGTCCAGGTTCCCCGTCGGCTCATCGGCCAGCAGAATCGAGGGGTTGTTCACCAGCGCCCGCGCAATAGCCACCCTCTGGCGCTGTCCGCCCGATAGCTCGTTCGGTTTGTGATACATTCGCTGCGCCAGGTCCACGGCTTGGAGCGCCCCTGTGGCTCGTGCGATACGCACATCGGCCGGTATCCCCGAATAAATCAGCGGCAGTTCCACATTGTGCAGCGCCGTGGCGCGCGACAGCAGATTGAACGTCTGGAACACGAACCCGATTTCTTTGTTCCGGATCGACGCCAACTCATCATCGTTCATCTCGCTCACCAGACGTCCGTTGATGTAGTAGTCGCCCTTCGTCGGCGTATCGAGACATCCGATCAGGTTCATTAACGTGGATTTCCCGGACCCCGACGGACCCATGATCGCCACATACTCGCCTACACGGATTTCCAGGTCCACGCCGGAAACGGCGTGGATCTCCTGATCGCCCATGATGTAGGTCTTCCACAAATCGTACGTACGGATAACGACGCCGTCTCTCTTCAGTTGCGCGCCGCGCTCCGCTTTCTCCTGAACAGCCTGTGCCATGTTTGCGTGCCAGTTCCTTTAGCTAGAATCAATATACCCCGGTCACGACTCGGCCTTCAGCGGGCCTTTGTTGTTCTCGATCTTCACCCTCGCCTCGTTACGGATGGTCCGAATCACCTTGTACGAACCCGTGATGATCTCATCGCCTTCCTTCAACCCGCTCACAACCTCGATGTCGGTAGCCCCTGTGATGCCTGTCTCCACCTTGCGAAACACCGCCTTCCCCTGAGACACCACGAACACACCCTGCAACTCTTCTTTGTTCGCCTTCTCCTTGACGGGATCCATTGGACCCGCCGCCTTCACCGTCCCATTCGACTGCGGTTCCAGATCGCCTCTCTGCCTCACCGTCAACGCCTGGATTGGAATAGAAAGAGCATTCTTCCGCGTCGCGGTAATGACCTTCGCCGTGCAGGAAAGCCCCGGCCGGATATCCTCCGGCGGATTGTCCAGCGCCACCACAACCTTGAAGTCCTTCGCCTCCTGGCTCGAAATCGCGCTCTGGCTCGCCGCCAAACCCGTAGACCGCAGGATCGCCGTGTTGCCGATCTCGATCACGTGCCCCTTGAACGTCCGGTTCGGCATCGCGTCAATCGTCACATCCGCCATCTGATCCAGCTTCACGTTCACGATATCGGTTTCATCCACCTTCACTTCCGCCGTGATCAATGACATGTCCGCAATCGTCATGATGAGGCTCGATGCGGAATTCTGTATGCCCGGCACCACGGTTTCCCCTACTCGCACCGGCAGATTCGTCACCACCCCGTCAATCGGCGCAACGGAATAGGTTCGCTGCAACACGTCATTGGCTCGCCTCAGATTCGCCTGCGCCTGAAGCACTCTCTTCTGCGACGCCGCCAGGCTTGCCGCCACCTGCGCCCGCTGCGCCTTGGCCTGCGCAATCCGCGCTTCGGCCTCGCGAATTGCCGCCTGCGCTCCCGTGTAGTCCGTCGCCCGCTGGTCGTATTCCTGTTTCGCAACCAACTTGTCCTGATACAACTGCTTGGCCCGGTCGAAATAGAGCTTCGCCCGCTCCAGATCCGACTTCGAGCGATCAAGAGTGGCCTGCGCCGTTCGCACCGCCTCATCCGCCGCGCGAACCGAAGCTTCCGATGCCGATGATTCGGCTTCCGCGGAACTCACCGTCGCCCGCTGCGCCGCCACGTCCGCCTCGGGCTGCACGGACTCCAGCTTCGCCAGCACCTGCCCTTTCCTGACTGCCTGCCCTTCCTTCACCAGAATCTCCGTGATCCGCGAAGGGGACATCGCGTTCGTTCCAATGTTGATGTAATTTCGGGGCTTGATCTCCCCCGATGCCGTCACCAGCGCCGTCAGGTCCTGCCGTACTACTCGTCCTGTCTGTACCCCTACTATCCCTTTGCGGCTGTACTGATAGCCGGCAAACGAGCCGGCCGCGGCCAGCACCAGTACGACCACACCTAGAATAACCTTGGTTTTCCGTTTCACCGTGAGCGGACTCCTAGTGGAATCAGACGCTTCGAAGGAGAGAAAAGTTCATTTTTCCGCCTTTCCGGCGGGAGCGTCCCACTCCTTCAGTATATAGACACCGGCCCCGTTTCAAAAAGTGCCCGCCCGTCGGGCTGCGGAGAAAAAATTCATTATCTTGCATTTTTTTACCATCTCAGCCCCGGCTCCCCAAATCTCCGCCCTCTCCGTATGCTGTCTAAGGTAGGATGAGTGGGAACGGACTTCCATGGCTTCTCGATTTCCCGCCATCCTCGTCCTATCGGCGCTCCTTGCCTCCGCGCAGGAGCCGATCCGCGGCCCGATGCTCGGCTGGGTGTGGGATTCACAAAAAGAAACACTCCGGGCGGTGCTCGGCATCGCCGGCTCCTCTTTGCTCGGCGCCAGTCTCGATCTCGGCGCCCCAGTCAAGTCCGCTGCCATCTCCGGGGCTCAGGACTATGCGCTTGTTCTCCTCGGCGACACCCGTGACCCGGCGCTGGTTTCCCTGCGCGACGCACAGCCTTCCGCCCTTCCTCTTCCCGATGTCCCCTCCGGAGCCAGCCGCGTGGACCTCAGTCCCCCCGGTGACTCCGCCGCCCTCTCCTACGATGACGCGAAAAAGATCGTCCTTCTCACCGGTCTCCCTGCCGCCCCTTCCGTCCAGGCGAGCTTCGATTTGAGCGTCGAAGGCATGCCGGCCGCGCTCGCCGTCACCGACGACGGATCCACCCTCCTCGCTACCTATCCCGCCCTCCCCGCCACACTCGTCTTCGACTCCGGTGGAAACCGCTGGCCCCTGCCTTTCGGTCCTGCCGTGAAAGCCCTGGCCTTCTTCGAAAACTCCCATGACGCCCTCCTTTCCGCAAACGACGGCGTCTACCTCGCAAAGAACGTATCCGATGCAACCGAACTCACACAGGTCTGGTCATCCGCCGCGGCCGGCGCTGTTGCGCCTTTCGATGCCAAACGGATCCTGATAGTGGACACGGATGCCGAAAACGTATTGAAATTGGATCTTGAGTCCGGAGAAAATCTGGCCGTGCAGTGTCCCTGTGCGCCCACCAGCTTGACCCGGATGTCGGGCAGGGTTGTATTCCGTTTGAATGAAGTATCGAAAGGGCCGCTCTGGCTCGTGGAAGTTCAGGATTCCGGGCTCCGCACAGTCTTCGTGCCGCCCGATGCTTCTGACCCGGATATGGAGGATTAGCCGCTTGAAACAACGCCTCTTATGGCTCATCTGGATTGCGTTGATGGTGGGAGTGTTCTTTGGAGCCATGGCGCAA